>NZ_JBECOT010000039.1:0-38750 GCF_040104395.1 Pseudoalteromonas sp. BZA4 | reverse complement strand
CCATGGCGCTTTTTAAACAAGATACATCTAAGTCAGCTAGTATGGCGAGGAAAAAGAAAATGGCAGGGCTAGACGATGATTACCGCTCAACCCTGTTAGAGTCTGGGATTAAAATGCGCTAGCCGTGATATAACTAACATTTCAGTGCTTACTTGCAAAGATTTTTAATTATTTTTTGTACAGTTACACAAACCATGCTCTAATTTAATTAGCTGATTCTTTCAGCGATTTAATGTTTATCGAACAAGGAATAGAGTGTGAGCCGTTGTAATACCAAGTTTTCATTACAATTTAGTAAGTTATTAGTGTGTTTTTTACTGTTGTTTAATGCGCCATTATGGGCAACAACCACACCAGAAGTGACCGTTAAATCCTTAATTGATAAAGACAACAAGGAAGAACAAGCCGAACAAAAGACGGCCAAGCAAGAGCCCGAAACGAATACACCTGCTACAACGGAAAAGGTGCAGGAGCCTCTTGAAGATGACTTACCCTATGATGCCTTTGACCGAATTACGCCACGCAGCTCAATGCAGGGCTACTTAAAAGCGGCCCGGGATCGAGACTTTAAACGTGCCAGCCATTATCTTGACTACCGTAACTTACCTAAAGAAGTTGAGGCATTAGGAAAAATTCAGCTTGCTGAAAATTTATCAGTGGTACTTGATCGTACCTTATGGGTCGATGTTGATAACTTGAGCAATAAGCCTAAAGGAAAACAAAAAGAAAGCGTGCCTAGTTATCGTGATTTGGTTGGAGAAATCAGCACTTCACAAGGTAAGGTGCAAATTTTATTGCAAAGTGTACCTGATGATAAAACAGGTAACCGGATCTGGAAAATATCGAATGCCACCGTAAGTCAAATCCCTCTACTCACCAAAGAGTATGGCTATAACCGAGTTGGTGAGTGGCTTTACGATAACCTACCAGACATTGAATTTTTGGGTGTGATGCTTTGGCAGTGGATTTATTTTGCCTTCACATTTGTACTGTTTTTAGCGGTCGCGATTATCATTACCCGCATAATCACGTTTATTCTCGCACACTTAAAAGTCCCTGTAGAAAAAGACGTTATAGGTTTTATTAATGGGCCGGTTAGCCTGTTACTTGCGGTATTTATGGCGCGTTCATTGAACGACCAATCCAATGTAACTATTGCTGTGATGGCGCTATTTCATGGTGCAACCGTATTATTAATCGCATGGGGTTGGATTTGCCTACGGGCAGTTGATCTTGCCAAACATAGATTAAGTCAGCGTTTTATCAAACAAGATAAACCACAAGCGATTTTCTTATTACGCCCTATAAGTAATGTAGCTAAAACCCTGATTGTCATTTCGTTGCTATTCATGTGGTTTGAAAACTTAGGCTTTAATGCCACTACCTTACTGGCAGGTTTAGGTATTGGTGGCCTTGCAATTGCCCTCGCAGCGCAAAAAACTGTTGAGAATATCATTGCAGCAATCACCTTATATATCTCTGCACCAGTAAAAATAGGTAGCTTATGTAAGTTTGGCAGCCAGTTAGGCACGGTAGAAGAAATAGGGCTAAGAGCAACGCGAATTCGAACGCTTGATCGTTCAGTTATTTATGTAGCGAATGCAAAGTTTGTTGATATGCAGCTTGAGAATATCTCGGAACGGGAGCGAATTTCTTATCGACCTAAATTGATGCTCAGTGCCAATACTAAGCAACAAAACCTAATGTCGTTTATGCAAGCCCTAAGAGAGCTTTTAGAGCAACACAAGCACATTGCCTTTGAGCCTTGCCGTGTTCGCTTTAAAGGCTTCACGCCTTGGGCTTTACAAGTGGATGTACTAAGCTACGTAGAGACCGTCGACTTTGCTTTTTATATGGAAGTAATCGAAGAATTAAATTTAGCAATCTTAGGCTTATTAAATGAGCATGAGTGTGAATTAGCTAACCCAGAATTCGCACGTGTGACTGATTAGTTGCTAAAAAAGGGGTAAATGAAAGCGACTCTCATTTGTACATAATGTCTACACATTGTTGCAATTAGATGCACAGGACATATGTCCGCTTTGGTGAAAAATAATTGCATAAAATCTTCTAAATGCGGCGATGTTGCCGCTAATTGTTGTAAAAAAATTGTATATTTCTAATTTTTAATGCAGTAAAAGTGTCATAAAGTGTTATAATTGTCAGCGTTCGTTCAGCCTCTTTACTTCGTTTTGCACTCTCGAACTAGAGGTCCGCGCAGCTTATTACAAGGCGCGAAAAATTGGCCGAGCCCGTCAAATGAATTGACGCAACATCATCACCGTTGAATAAGAGTGCATAAAAAAGGTTAAAACCCGACATGAAAGCAATGAAAAGATCTACGTTAGCAACACTTATCAATGCAACGTTGTTCTCTGCCGTAGCAGGTACTTCATTTTCAACTCTTGCTGCCGACGAAGCGACAGCAGAAAAAAGCAACCAACTAGAAGTTATTCAAATCACCGCTCGTAAACGTGTAGAAAACGCACAGGAAGTACCTGTAGCTGCATCTGCTTTGCAGGGTGATGGCTTAGAAGCAGCGAGCTCAGCTGGTATGGATATTCGTTTCTTAAACGCAAAAATTCCAAGCTTAACTGTAGAATCTTCGTTTGGTCGTTCATTCCCGCGCTTTTATGTTCGTGGTTTAGGTAACTCTGACTTTGATTTAAACTCATCACAGCCTGTATCATTAGTCGTCGATGAAATTGTTCAAGAAAGTCCAATTTTAAAAGGCTTTCCAGTTTTTGATACTGGTCGTGTAGAAGTTTTACGCGGTCCGCAAGGTACACTCTTTGGTCGTAACACGCCTGCTGGTTTAGTTAAAATCGATTCAGCAAGACCAACACAAGACTTTGAGGGATACTCAGCCTTGTCTTACGGCTCATTTAACTCACTTGACTTGGAAGGTGCGGTAAGCGGCGGTTTAACAGATAACTTATCTGCTCGTGTTTCAGTGCTTCGCCAACAGCGTGATGATTATATTGATAATCGTTTAGAAGGTAACGAAATAAACGACGCAACTGGTGGTTATCAAGAGACTGCTGCTCGCATACAGTTTTTGTATGAGAAAGATGATTTATCGGCGTTATTCAATTATCACACGCGTAACTTAAATGGTAAGCCTATTGTTTTTCACGCTAATGCAATTGAAGCTGGCTCGAATAAGCCAAGATCAGGATTTGATCCTGAAGTAATTTATCAAGATTCGGTGCAGTTTGCGACTCAAGAGGTAGATACGCAAGGTGCAAGTCTAAAAGTAGAGTACGATTTTAATAATTATACGTTAACATCTATCACAGGTTGGGAGAGCGCAGAGATTTTTTCTCGTGCTGACGTTGATGGTGGTTTTGGTTGTGGTAATAACTTTGTTCCGGGTTGTCCAACAGAAACGATGGGGCCTGGCTTTATATTTTTAGCATCAGAAACAGCAGATGCTTTACCTGATCATAACCAGTACACTCAAGAGCTGCGTTTAGCAAGTAACTTCGATGGTGATTTTAATTATCAAGTAGGTGCATTTTATTATAACGAAGACCAAACTATTGAAACGTTTGGCTATGATGGATTAGGTGCTAACTTTTTAACTGGTTATGTTCGTCAAGATCAGCAAACAACGGCGTGGGCTGTATTTGCATCGAGTGAATATCAGGTTACCGATAAGCTAGAGATTACCACTGGATTACGTTATTCAGATGATGAGCGAGACTTCACAGCTTCACGTTATGACAGTCCAACTTCAAGTTCTGCTAACCTTACGAAGTCTGTAGCACCATCTGATAGCCATGTATCATGGGATTTAGCTGCTGCTTATAAATATTCTGACGATGTTAATTTATTTGTTCGTGCTGCTAATGGTTTCCGTGCACCTAGTGTACAAGGTCGGATTTTATTTAGTGATGATGTAACAGTTGCTGACTCAGAAACTATTAATTCAATTGAAGCAGGTATTAAGTCAGATGTGCTTGATGGCAGTGGTCGCATAAACGCTACTGTTTTTTATTATCAAATGGATGATCAACAATTAACTGCTGTAGGCGGCGACTCAGGTAACACAGCCCGCCTATTAAATGCTGACAAAACTGTGGGTTATGGTTTTGAGGTAGATACGCAATGGGTGTTATCTGATAACTTTGATGCGACGTTCAACTTCAGTTATAACAACACTGAGTTACAAGACGACAACCTTTATAATGCAGGTTGTTTTGCTTGTACTATTAATGATCCACTTACTGATCAAGGTTATAGCTTAGATGGTAACAGTCTGCCACATGCGCCAGAGTGGATTGCTAACTTTATTCTACGCTATACCCAAGACTTAGGTGATGGTGAATTCTATGCTTACACTGATTGGTCATATCGCAGTGAAATTGACTTTTTCTTATACGAGTCTGTTGAATTTACAGGTGAAGCGCTTCTTGAAGGTGGCGTTCGTACAGGTTACAAATGGTTCTCTGGTGATTATGAGTATGAAGTTGCTGCATTTGCGCGCAATATCACAGATGAACAAGTTTTCATCGGTGGTGTAGACTTCAGTAATAATGCGGGTATCGTGAATGAGCCTCGCTTTATTGGTGCTGAGTTCAAAGTAAGCTTCTTCTAAGCTGAAATAATAAGTCCTATTAAAACCCGCTGTATAGCGGGTTTTTTCGTTTATAATCGCGTTGGTAACTGCTAAAGTGGCAGGATTAATTGAAGAGAAAGAGAATAACTATGGCTGGATTTTGGAACTACCGTGTAATTTTTTGTGAAGCAACAAAAGATGAAGCGGCACAATATCAAATTCATGAAGTTGAATATAACTTAAATGGTAAAGTGACTAACTGGTCAGAAACTGGTGCAGCACCATTTGGTAATACAGTCGAAGAACTTGAAGCAGATGCAGAACGTTTAAAAACAGCGTTTTCTAAGCCGATTTTAAAAGTGGTAAGAAAGCAACGTGGCTACGAGCTGGTTGATGTAGAAACAGGCGAAGAAGCGTTTGCTGAGCCACCTGCGGGCTTAACTGAATAATCATATTTAAAGGTGCCTATGGCACCTTTTTACTTTGAAGGAATGAGGATGACTTTAAAAGCAGTATTGTTTGATATGGATGGCACCTTGGTTGACTCTGAAAGTGTGCATTTTAATATTTGGAATGACTTGTTAGCTCCTTTTGGCGTGCAGTATGATGAAGCTACGTTTTGTCAGCGCTTCTCAGGAAGACCAACACTTGAAGCCGCTAAAGAGGTTGTGAAAAATTATGGGCTTACTATTAGCCCAGAGCAATTAACGGATGATAAGTACGCTGCATTTGGCCGTTTTGTTAGTACTAATTTGCCCGCCTTTATGCCACATGCAAAAGCGGTGCTTGAGCAAGTCAAAGCCAGTGGTTTAAAAATGGCATTAGTAACAGGTAGTGCAAAAGATGAAGCCTATCCTATTTTAAAAGGCTATGGCATTTTCGATTGGTTTGACTGTGTGGTTACCAAAGATGATGTTAATAATCCTAAACCTGCTGGTGACCCTTATCAACTAGCTCTAGATACGCTAGAAATAAAGGCTAATGAGGCTGTAGCTGTCGAAGATACCTTTACCGGTGTAACTGCAGCAAGCAATGCCGGTGTTGCTGTGTATGCGGTGCCGAATCATTTCACGTTAGAGCATGATTTTAGTAAAGCCGCGGGTGTGTTTGTTGATTTGAACGAATTTTTCAAATGGCTACAAACTAAACTATAATTAGCTGACTGTTGCTAAGCTGCTTTTGTTAAGTAGCTATTGTTAAGTAGTCAAAGCCAGAGCCAGTTAATACTCACAAATTTGCAAGGAAGCAATAATGGTTAAATTCACTCGTACGCTTTTGTGCGCAATCACTTTATTTATAAGCTTTTCAGCCGAAGCGCAACAAGCCCCTTCAGTCCTTTTAGCAAACGTCTATCAAGCCGAAAAGGTAAATGTATCTGACTATTTAGTTAGTGAAAAATATGATGGTGTTCGGGCTATTTGGACAGGGAGTCAATTAGTAACCAGAAATGGTAACCCAATTTATGCCCCCAAGTGGTTCACAGATCCACTGCCAGGTGTATGGCTTGATGGAGAGCTTTGGACTAAGCGCCAAGATTTTGCCAATGTGAGCGGGATCGTTCGAAAAGTCACACCTGTAGAATCAGAATGGCAAACCGTCAATTACATGATATTTGATATGCCGGATGCGACAACGCCATTTAGTCAACGCTATGAAAACTACACAAGGTTAGTAAACCAGCTGCAAACTGAGCATATCAAAGCCGTTGCGCAAATGCACTTTAATGATAACAAGCAACTTAGTTTGTTTATGGATGAACTAATCGCACAAGGAGCTGAGGGCGTCATGCTGCATCTAGCAGCTGCAAAGCATAGTGCAGGGCGAAGTGATGCATTGCTAAAGTTAAAGCCTTATTTTGACGCTGAAGCGGTTGTAATCGGTTATATCGCAGGAAAAGGAAAGTACAAAAATATGCTTGGTGCACTCAAGGTGCGCAGCAGTGATGGTACCGAGTTTAAAATTGGCTCGGGGTTTACCGATCAACAAAGAACATCGCCCCCAGCGATAGGTAGTACTATTACCTACAAATATCATGGCTTTACTAAAAATGGCCTACCACGTTTTGCAAGCTTTTTACATGAAACGCCATAGCGTCATTCAAAAACGGCTGCGACTATGGTAAATTTCGCGGCCTTTTTATTGATGTATAGGTGTTAGAATGTTTGCAGGCTTTGATTACGGTAGTTCAAATTGTGCAATCGGTGTAATGAATAACGAGCAACAAGTCTCTTTAGTGCCGCTTGAGCAGGGCAAGCAATATTTACCATCAACACTTTATACTCATCACAGTGCATTAGTTGTCGATTTTGTGACAAAACACCTTACGGGTAGTCCATTTGAGCACGACTTTAAAACTGAGCGACAAGCGCTTTTAAATACCATTCCACGTATTAAATCTGATCTCGATATACAAGCTGGTGATGAGACCTTATTTATAGGTCGCGAAGCAATTAGCGAGTATGTGCAATTTCCTGAAGAAGGTTACTTTGTAAAATCACCTAAGTCATTCTTTGGTGCAGTAGGCTTAAAGCAAGGGCAAATAAACTTCTTTGAAGATATAGCCACGGCGATGATTTTAAAAATTAAACAACGCGCCGAGCAATCTTTGCAAGACACATTAACAGAAACGGTAATTGGACGACCGGTAAACTTTCAATCAGTCGGTGGTGAAGAATCTAATCAACAAGCGCTCGGCATATTAGAGCGAGCAGCAAAACGCGCAGGCTTTAAAGAGGTGTCGTTTTTATATGAACCATTAGCGGCGGGGATTGATTATGAAACCTCATTGCAGCAAGACCAAAAAGTGTTGGTTGTCGATATTGGCGGGGGTACTAGCGATTGCTCATTTGTACAAATGGGGCCGAGCTTTCGTGACAAGCAGTGCCGTGACAATGACTTTTTAGCTCACAGTGGTAAGCGTGTGGGTGGAAATGATTTAGATATTGCGCTGAGCTTTCATGGTTTAATGCCATTACTAGGTTTAGGCACTGAGTTTAAATCGGGTCTTCCACTGCCGAATCAACCGTTTTGGCAAGCCTGTAAAATCAATGATGTAAATCTGCAAAGCCAGTTTTATAGCGATGCCCATCATCGTGAATTACTGACTCAACTTCGTGAAGTTAAAGAGACTGCGCTTTTTAAACGCTTAATTCAATTGCAGCAAAATAAGCAAGGTCATCAATTAGTGCAGCAAGGCGAGGCGGCAAAAATTGCGCTCTCGTCAGCGAATGAATTTACTACAGATTTGCGCTTCTTAGATTCAGGCTTAACTCAATGTTTAACGCTAAAAGATCTCGCTTTAGCTGTTGATGACCCAATAAATCAGATAGTGAGCCTAGCTAAACAAGCGATTCAAGAAGCTGGCACAACGCCAGATGTCATTTACTTAACAGGCGGTAGCGCGCAATCACCGCTGATCAAGGCCGCGTTAAAATCCCATTTAGGCGATATTACTATGCTGAACGGGGATCACTTTGGTAGTGTTACTGCAGGTTTAACTAAGTGGGCGCACAAGCTTTATAGCTAATAGCCCCCACTTTGATATATCGACTTATAGAACTAAAGAGTCACTTGGCGCGTTGCGAGGTATTTTTCGTAATCTGGCAACGTGCGGCACAGCTCAGTTTCCATCATAGGTGAGCTTAATAGCATATCGGCACTGACTTCATTACAGGCAACAGGAATATTCCAAACCGCAGCTAAACGCAACAATGCTTTTACATCTGGGTCGTGTGGCTGCGATGCAAGTGGATCCCAGAAAAACACCAGCATGTGCACTTCATGTTCAGCAATTTTAGCACCGAGTTGTTGATCGCCCCCCATAGGGCCGCTTAGCAGCTTAATCACTTCAAGCCCTGTTGTACGCTCAATTAAATGACCTGTTGTGCCCGTACCGTATAGCGTGTGCTTACTTAAAATGTCTTGGTGTTTTTCACACCACACCTGAAGGGCAGCTTTTTTACCATCATGGGCTACGAGGGCAATATTCTTTTTGGCTGGTAAGGCTTGTTGTTTTTGTTCCATAAGTGCTCTTATATCAATAGGTTAATTGCTAGTGCAATAAACACCAGCCCCGTGATCCGATCAATCCAAATTTGGGTTTGTGGGTGCTCACGAAAATAACTGGCTATCTTATCGCCGAAATAAATATACGTGCAGTCGATAGGAAAAGCAAAAAGCGGGTAGAGTAAACCAAAAAAAGCGAGCTGAAAGGTCGTTGAAGATAAGCTCGGATCGACGAACTGCGGAATAAACGCAATAAAGAATAGAGCGACTTTTGGATTAAGTACCTCGGTCATCATTGCTTGAAACATCACATTTTGCTTTTTACTGGTACTTACATGGGGTTTTTCTTCGCAGTCTGGCTCAGGCTGTGTAAAGGTGTCTTTTAGCGTCATTACGCCCAAATAGCACAGGTACGCCGCACCTAAATACTGAACTGTGGTGTAGGCAACAGTCGACGCTTTTAAAATTGCTGTTAAACCCACCACCGCAAAAAAAGTATGCACCACACCACCTAAGGCAAAACCAAAGGCACTTTGCATCCCGGCTTTACGGCCATTGGCAAAGGTTTGTGCCATTAAAAATGCATTAGAAGGGCCGGGGGCTACGGCAATTAAAAAGCTGGCGCCTAAAAACGACAGTAGAAATTCTGGATTGATCATCGGCACAAAGATAAAAAGCTAGGTGGTTGATTTTAACAAGCTTCTAGAAAAAGAAAAAGCGGGCAATCAATGCCCGCTGATTTGGGTTGGGGAAAGTATTAGAATGTCACAGTGCTATTGTTTGAACAAACAGTTGTGCTTTGTGCCTCACATACTTGGTAAGTGTAAGTACCACCGCCTTTTGTTGTGATAGTGTCAGTGTAGCTGTTAGTGTTTGCCACTGAGCCTACTTTGCTGCCGTTACGGTAAACATCTACAGTGCTTGTAGCAGCGCCACTCCAGCTTAAATCAATGTATTTAGTGCCTTTTGACTTATAACCTGAAGTAGAAAGACTAATATCATCACCACCTGGTGTTGTGCCACCGCCATTATCGCCACCACCTGCACAGCCATTGGCTGTTAGGTATGCATCTGCGTCAGCTGCTTTAACAATACCGTGACCGAAGTAAACATCGTGACCAGAAGCACCTTGATCTTCTGCCGTTGATTTTAGTGCATCACGGATTTCTGTACCCGTACACTCAGGGTGATTTGACCATACTAGCGCTGCGATACCTGAAACAGCAGGCGTTGCCATTGATGTTCCGCTCATGAAACCATAATCACTAGTACCAATTGCGATATCAATAGTTGTGCTTGAAAGAAGAGCTGAACGGTCTTCAAGTGCCGCACCTACAGCTGGAATTGTTGTATCGTTAGTTTCGCCTAGTGTAGCGTAGAACATGCCTGCTTCGTTATTGATGATAACAGCCCCGATACCGCCTGAGTTCTCGCAGTTATTTACCTTGTCATAGAACGAGATATTACCGCGATCAATCATACAAATTTTCCCCGCTGCACCAGCATCTACGCTTTCAGCAGTACCCATGTAATACGCCGTGCCTGATGCATTACCTGAGTTTTCCATTGATGAAGTAGCAAAGCCTGCGCCATCAGCTGCTAAGCTAGCTGATGTTGCCATACCTGCAGGGTAAGTAGAAAGTGTATCAACACCACCTGCTGTTACTTCAACACAGATAGTTTCATCTGTAGTAGCGCGTTTACCGCGACCAGATGTACAGCTAGGGAACTGCGAGAAATCTGCAATTTGGTTGTCCGCATCATTTGCACCAACCATCATTACTGATGGATAACCTGCAGGATATGAACGTACGCTGTTACCATCGTTACCCGCTGCAGCAACAACTAAACCGCCAGCACTTGTGAAATTAGCAAATGCGTTAGACTCGGTGCTATTTGAACCACCGCCACCAAGGCTCATGCTGATGATATTTGCACCTGCTTGAGAACATAAATCTGCTGCGTGTGCTAAGTCTGAAGAGTAACCCCAGCCTTCAGCGTTGAATACTTTGATGATGTGCATTGCCACACCGGGTGCCATACCAACCACACCAACATTGTTGTCTGCGGCGCCAATAGTGCCTGCTACGTGAGTACCATGTGGGCCGCCATTGTCGTACCAGTTGCCTGTGCCACTATCATTATCACCTGTAATGTTACCCCAAATGAAATCAGGGTTTGTAGCATCTAAACCTGAGTCAATTACACATACTTTCATGCCAGCATTTGCATCGAAGGTAACTTGATCAGCTTGTGATTGGTAAACTGCGTAAGGCGTTAATTGCTGCTGCATTGCATTACCAGCGTCATCGTTATAAAGCGCCATTGGTACACGTTTTTGGTCTTCTTCAACCAGTTTGATGTGAGGATTGTTTAGTAAGCCTTTTACACTTGCAAGGTCATGACCTGTAAATTGCGCTGCAATAAAGCCATTACCATCAACTTTAATATCACCACCAAGCTTTTTAGCGAGTGCCTTAACTACGCCTTTTTTATTGTTGTCTACTTGAATGATGTAACGGTCATTTGCTGCGTTTGCAGTTCCTGCTGCACATAGTCCACTGATGATCAGTGCTAATGCTAATTTATTCTTTTTCATAATTCGTATCCCAAACATGTTTTTAGTTAACCAAATGTTAACTTGAGTAAACAGTAGTTTAATGGTGCTATAGGTAAAAGCAAAATAATCCTCAAAACTGGAACAAATTATTCTAGAAAGATGCTTTTTATAACGGTAGGAAATAATAGGATGTCTAAACGGGTAAATAGAGTATAACGATTCTCATTTACCCGTTGTAGCTAAAAGTATGATAAAACTTTTTTATGACAAGTGCTTATGTTTGAACAATAAGTAGGTAAATGGGATGAGCATTAAAAAATGCACGCCAATTAATACCGGTGTTGTTAAGTTTAAGAATTGCGTTATAAACACTAATAAGCTTGCACCACTCATTTGCATTAAGCCAATAAGTGCTGATGCTGTGCCTGCTTGTTTAGGAAACAAACTTAGTGCGCGGCCTGCTGATGAGCCAAGTGTCAATGCAAAACCAAACGCAGCAATAAACATCGGAAACATCAACGCAAGCGCTGTACGTTGTTGGCTAAGGGCCAACATTAAGGTACCTGCGATTACAAGCAACAGGAGTCCTGCTTTTAATGCGCGTTTTGGTTGGCGTTTGATGTACAGTGGCATAATAAAGCTTGCAACAATGCTCAAGACTGCATTACAGGTAAACCAGAAAGTAAAGTCGGTAACACTGCCGCCTAATTCTGTAATAAGCCAGCCAGGTGCTAACGTAACGAAGACTAAAATAGCCGACATAGTTACCAAGCAAATAAAGCTATGGAATAAAAACAATGGCGTGCTGATAATTGGCATAAAACGGCGTATATCAAGAATATGACCACTATATACACTATCTGCAGGGCGGGTTTCTTTATACATTAACAAGGTTATGAATAAACCAATGAGTGCAAATACAGCCATGAATAAAAAGTTCATGCGCCAGCCAAACTGTACTGTGAGCCAAGCGCCTAAAATTGGCGCGAGGGCAGGGATAAAGCAGACGATACCATTGAGATAAGTAATGATTTGGCCGCTACGTTCACTACCAAATCTATCTCTTACAATGGCAAACGCTACTACAAATGTGGCACAGGCCCCCAAACCTTGCAGTGCTCTTGCAATCATCAGGCTTGTAAAATCAGGTGCCAGATACGCGCCAAAAGCCGCTAAACCATAAATTGTCACACCGGTAATTGCCACAGGCTTACGACCAAATTTATCTGCTAATGGCCCTGCAATGAGCTGTCCAAGCCCAACGGTAAGCATAAAAATAGCGACGGTTTGCTGAATTTGCTTTTCTGAAGCGCTGAATTGTTCTGCAATGGTCGGAAATGCGGGTAAGTAAATATCAATTGCTAACGGGCTAAAGATAACCAGAAGGCCAAGAATAAATAGTAAGCTGAGGTTTTTGTGCTGGCGTGACTGCATTCGCTCTCCTTTAAAACGGTATTTTATGTGCCCCTAAAGGAAAAGAAAAGCGTTCAGATAGCTAAAAGTGTAATACTTACGTAATCATTAAAACTGCTTACAAAAACTTTCCATTTCGCTATCTGGTCTGATGTGTTAGTTTTTTATCTCACATCATAAAAATAATGGATAAACGTCGTGAGCTCACAATCATCATTATTAAAAATTTGGACAAAATGCCAATCACTGCCAAAGGGTAACTGGTTGTTTAGTAAAGCCGTGTGTTTTAAAGCCCCTTACTTTGGCTCAATAAAACCATTGATCACACATTTAACCGCTGGGCATTGCAGTGCAACCGTTAAAAATCGCCGAGCAATCCATAATCACATTGGTACCATCCATGCAATTGCACAATGTAATGTGGCTGAGCTATGCGCTGGCTTAATGGTTGATGCAACTGTGCCAGCAAAAACACATCGCTGGATCCCAAAAGGCATGACAGTGAATTATTTAGCAAAAATTGATACAGACATGCGCGCTGTTGCCCAGATTGAATTGCCGAGTGAGTGGTTAGAAAAGCAAGACTTGCTAGTACCGGTAGAGGTTTATAACAGCCGCGATGAACTCGTTTTCACCGCGGATATCACAATGTATGTAACCGCTAAAAAACGCTAAGACTTATCAGCGGCTTGTTTGTTTACAAACGACAGGTCGTTGTCATCATCAGCCAGTATTGAAGAACTCGCTTGCTCTTCAGGCTTAATAGGCGCCACATTATCTTCTTCATGACGATGTTTCAAGCTACCTTCAATGATTGCGCCGGCTTCGATGCTCAGGGTATCATGAAATACATCACCATGGACTTCTGCGGTGCTTTCAATGACCACTTTGTTAGCAATAAGTGAACCGAAGATTTTACCTTTCACAGTTACGCTATCGGCCTCAATTACACCTTCAATCATGCCAGTGTGACCAATCACTAGGTGTTTAACGTGTAAGTCGCCGTCGATTCGACCATCAAGCTGAACTTCACCTTGGCTGGTAAGGCTACCTGTTAAACGAACGTCCTCAGAAATAATGGAAGGAGTATGGTTGGTTCTTTTTAATGTTGAGCCAGATGAGCTAGCTGCTGATTGCTTTTTTTTACCGAACACGAGAAAGCGCCTTTGTTATTTTAACTGGATTGACATGTTTGCCATTCACTAAAACTTCGTAATGCAGGTGAGTGCTGGTACTACGGCCTGTACTACCCATTAAACCAATGACATCGTCTTTAGTCACTGTTTGGCCTTTTTTAACCTTAATTTTATTAAGGTGTCCGAAGCGAGTGACGAAGCCGTTTTTGTGTTTAAGTTCGATAAAGTTGCCATAACCGCCATTACGACCAGCACGTAAAACGGTGCCATCAGCGGGAGCAAAAATTTCGGTTTTATGCCAGCCTGCTAAATCAACCCCCTTATGAAAAGCGCGGCGGCCATTCATTGGATCTTTTCGTAGACCAAAACTACTTGATATATAGTAATCAGCAGCAGGGAGCGTTTGTGGTAATTCACTGAGTAAATTTTCTAAGTTATTTAACGCTAAAAGGTTATCGGCAATCGCTAAAAACTCAGACGGAATTTTTGACTCGTCAAATAAGTCTAACGGGCCACCTTGAGCTGTGTCTGAGCTTTCAAGCACAGTTGCATTGGCAAGGCTGCTATCAAGGCCTGCGCCTTCTAACATGGCAACAATTTCTTGATGACGAAGTTTGATTTGGTGATCTAATACAGCAAAGCTTTTGTTGTAAGCGGCATCAAGACGCACCAAGCGCTCAGACATGCTTTCTATGCGCTTAACTTGTTTTGGTTGATCATCTTCTAATGGAGCGTGAAACTCTTCTGTGTGCTCCTGAACAGGTAAAAGCAATGGCTCTGCGTCAGTTGCTAATGCTGGTTTGTTCATTGACTCCGGTAGCGACTCAATCATGCTTTGCAATAGAGCTTGTTTTTGCTCAAGAATTGCCAGTTGCTCTAACTGTTTTTCATAGGCCGCTTGTTGCTGATAGCGCTGCTGTTGCCACTGCTGTTGTTTGCTTAGTTGATTTTGCTCGATGCTGATGATTTGGTCAGCTTGTGACATGATCTGTAGTGTCGAAATACTTAACCAAACAATGGCAGTTAAAATGACCAGAAGAGTAGTTAATTGTAACCAAGGGGCTAATACTAAGTGCTTTACTTCGCCATTTTGACGGATCAACAGCTGTCTAGCTGGAAAAAACGTGCGATAAAAAGACTTAAGTTTAACTAACATGGCGTACAAAATTTAACTAATAACCGAGTTAAGATAGCAATCTGATTTAAAAAAGCCAGAAAAAAATTGTAACTCAATTGAGAAAAGGCAAATAAAAAGGGCAAAAAATGCCCTTAATAGTTGTTCTGGAAATAAAAATAGCGAGCTATTTTTATTTAGCAGGTAGTACTGTACCTTCTACTGAACCAAAACCAATGCGTGCAAAACCGTCTTTCTCACACCAACCACGCATGATTACGTTGTCGCCATCTTCTAAGAAAGTACGTTGCTCCCCATTAGCTAGGGTGATCTTTTCTTTACCACCGCGTGATAGTTCTAATAATGAACCCGCTTCTTCGTGCTCAGGACCTGATTGCGTACCTGAACCTAACATGTCGCCAGGTTGGAAGTTACAGCCATTTACAGTGTGGTGAGTCACCATTTGCGCGACTGTCCAGTAAGAGTGCTTGAAGCTTGATTTAGATACTTGTGTTGGTGCTTCGCCAGCTGCACGCATCTTTTCAGTTTCAATTTGCACATCCATTTTGATATCGAATGCACCAAACTCACGGTTATGAGCTGACTCTAAATAGTCCATTGGTTGTGGATCGTTTTCGTCACGTGTCCAGCTTGTTCTAAATGGTGCCAGTGCTTCTGTCGTAACAATCCAAGGAGATACAGTCGAAGCGAAGTTCTTCGCAAGGAATGGACCAAGAGGCTGGTATTCCCATGCTTGTAAATCACGTGCAGACCAATCATTAAATACACAGAAACCAAATACGTGGTTTTCAGCATTTTCGATGGCAATAGCATCGCCTAATTCATTACCTTTACCAAGGTAGATACCTAACTCAAGTTCGTAGTCTAGACGTTTACAAGGGCCGAATGATGGTACTTCTGCATCTGGTGCTTTAGTTTGACCGTTAGGGCGGTGGAACGTTTGACCAGAAACATCAATTGACGAAGAACGGCCGTGATAACCAATTGGTACCCATTTGTAGTTAGGTAGAAGTGGATTATCAGGGCGGAATAGACTACCTACCGCTGTTGCGTGGTAAATAGAAGTATAAAAGTCAGTGTAATCACCAATACGACACGGTAGCGCAAATTCGATGTCTGCTTGAGCGATAAGCGCTTCGCTTAATTGCGCTTGTTCACTCGCACCTTCACGGAGTGCTTTTGATAACGCTAGACGAAGTGCAGACCAATACTGCTGACCAAGACCCATAAATTCATTGAGTGTAGTTTGGCTTGCTGCTTTAACGGCAACCTGCGCATCACCAGAGAATAAACCAAGTTCATTTACTTTTGCTAAGTCGATAACTTGATCACCAATTGCGACAGCTCCACGGAACGCTTCGTCTGAATTTTTACGGCGTACTTCTGCAAAAGGAAGGTTTTGAATTGGGAAGTCACAGTTCGCTTCGTTAGCAGATGCAACCCAGCTTTTTAGATTAATATCGTGGGTTTCGTTAATTAGGCTCATACTCTTTCCTTATTAGTTCGCGCTGATTTATTAGTTATCTATATGGAGGCAATCAACGCAATTTAAACAGTTAGTTTAAAACAGAATTTAAAACGACAAAAAGCAGCGTGTTAATAACGCTGCTTTTTATTCATTATGATGATTTAGATTACACCACGACGCTCTTGATCACGTTCGATTGACTCGAAAAGCGCTTGGAAGTTACCTTCACCGAAACCACCGTCATCTACACGTTGGATCATCTCGATAAAGATAGGACCGAATAGGTTCTTCGAGAAGATTTGTAGTAAGTAACAATTTTCGCTTTGGCTATCTACTAGGATCTGATGCTTACGGATCTTCTCTTTATCTTCTTTAACCCAAGGCACACGGTCAAAAATAGTGTCGTAGTACTCAGGGATGATATCAAGCGTCGCAATCGTTGATTGGTCAAGCTTATCAAGTGAGCTAACTAGGTCATTCGTTAGGAATGCTAAATGCTGTACACCCGGACCATTGTACTCATTTAAGTACTCATCGATTTGGTTATTATTGTTATCTTTACCTTCGTTGATTGGAATCGAGAAAGTGCCGCACGGAGATTTAAGTGCGTAAGATAATAACGCTGTTTTTTGACCTTTAATGTCGAAGTAACGTACTTCAGTAAAACCAAATACGTCTTTATAGAAGTTAGCCCATGTTTCCATCGTGCCTTTATAAACGTTATTGGTTAAATGGTCGATACGGATGAAGCCTTTGTCTTCAACAATGTGTTGCTCGTTTAAATCTTCAAAATCTGACTCATAGATAGAACCTTTGTCGCCAGATTGCTCGATGAAATAGATTAAGCTGTCACCAATACCGTAAATAGCTGGGTAAGGTAAATCTTTATGTGTTGAATCTGTCGCAGGCTTTGCACCGCGCTCAACAGCAACTTCGAATGCTTTTTGTGCATTCTCTACACGCCAACCCATAGAACAGATTGCTGGACCGTGGCTTTTAGCAAATTCAGCAGAGAAACCTTCACGCTCATTGTTCAGTAAGAAATGAATGTCATGTTGGTTGTAGTAAACAATGTCTTTACCTTTGAATTTTTTTAGCTTTGAAAAGCCAAAATCAGTAAACACTTTGTCCATGTAATCTGCATCTGGTGTTGCGTATTCAGTGAATTCAATGCCCATTAGGCCTAATGGATTATTTAATTCGCTCATTGTCATTACTCCCGCAATTATAAGCACTGCGCTAAAAAAGAATTATTGTTCTGTAATGAGCGGATGATTAACCAGAATCTCAATAAGGGGAAGATCCCCGCACTATTTAGCCAAAGCCCCTTTTGTAAATTAAATGGGACAATGATTTTAATTTCAGCAATTGCACTTTCAAAGGCAGTGAGTAAGCCACTAGATTGACTAATGCCTAGTATTCTATTTTGTGGTTATCTATATGTATTTAAAGGTAAATTTAAGTATTTATCAGACAATAAAAAAGGCCTGAAATGGCCTTTTTTATTAAGTTGATTGTATAGCTTAGTTTACAGTTTGGCGCGCTTTGTTAAAAAACTTGCTGCGTTGTTGTAACCAAGGGTTATTCATAATTTGTGGCGCAGCTTGATAATGGCGCTCAACCACTTGGTTTAAGGTACGGGTTGATTGTGTAAAATTAAGTTGCTGCTGTGCAGCACCCATATTGGCAATCTCGGCATCAGTCATTGCACGACCAGCAAATAACAAGGCGTTTAAGTAACCCGGCTTAGTTTCGTAGTCATTATCGGTTAAAAGTAAGGCCGCATCGTTGATTGCCCAGCGCTCATTGATTTCACCTTCATCTTTAATACCAATCAGCTCGCCATCAAGATAAATTTTTAGTGCGCCGTTGTTTGGAGCAGCATAAAACACAAAAGCAATACGGTGCCAGCTGTTTGCTGTAAGCTCGCCAAAGTAACCACTGTCACTGGTGGCAATACCGATGGCGTTATTTCGGCTAACGTAAAGGTCTGCGTCATCACTGTTAGTGATATCGGTTTGCAGTAATGAGCGCCACTCATTGGTGCTTTGTTCTGGCCACATAATATCCATCACTAAAGTGTAATCAGCGATAAGGCCTTCTGTTTGGTAATCACCGTTTGCAGCACTATTAGCCGTTAAGGTTAAGCCTTGCGTTGGGCTATGGCGAGCAAAGGCGAGCACGCCTGAAGCACCGTTTGGTAAATCAGCTATTTCAAGCTCAGTGGTGGTGGCAAATTGGCTATCTTCTGGCCCCCAATTTTTGTCTTCAGGGTCATAAAAGCTGAGTGTTGCAGGGCCAAAGTCATTACTAAAGCCTTGCTCTGGGTTGTTAAAATTCCATACTGTGACCGCATCATCTGCTTTACAGGCATTAAGCATGTTATCGGTATCGATATATAAACATTGGCTGGTGCGTGCTCGCGCGTAGTTATCAAGTAGCCACCAACTTTCAGCGACCAATTGAGCTTCTAAGCTTGGCAGAGCAGGGAAGAACAATTCGCTATTTAGCGCTGGGCCTTTAAATAGAGCAACGAGGTAAGTGCTTTCATCATCAATGTTATCTGGCACAACCGAGACCCATTCTGGCTGGCTTTCGAGCATGCTTTTCAACTGGCTGCCTGTCACCTCAACTTGATAAATTGAATTAAAGCCCGGGGTATTCGATGGTTGGCGTTCAACCTTAAACGCGGCATGAAAATCTTCTTGGGTTAATGTACCCGGTAGCCAACGATCTTGTACTTGGCTTGCATCTAGTAAGGCGGCCTCAATAGCAGGGAACTGCTGCATAGTTGCTTTGGCTGTAATTGTGGTGAGCTCTTCTGCAGTAGGGTAATTTTCTGAAACGGCAATTTCGGTGTTTGCATCTGGGGCATAGCGACCCATGATTTCATCGATGGCGTTTTTAGTGCTTTCATCTTGGGTCGTAATGCTGGTGGTTGCGATGGTTTTGTAATCAACATCCGCAAGTGTTTTGTCTTCAAGGTTAAAGGTTAAGGTAAGATCAGTCAGACCTTGTGCAAAAAAGTTTGGCTGAATAACAATGCTGCCGTTATCTAAGGTTTGATAACTTTCACCGCCATGAGTATGCCCACCAAGCACTAAATCAATTCCAGTAACATTTTGTGCAATTCGGGTGTCAGTGCCTTCACCTAAGTGACTGATCATAACCATGTAATCAACATCTTGACGGTATTGGTTAACAAGCTGCTCAGCCACTTCTTGCCACTGCCAATTCATTTTAAAGTTAGCGATAAAATCAGGAATTGGCTCGTCTTCAACTGGTTCATCGAGTTCACTCCAAGGCACTGAAGTCATGCCAAAAAAGCCGATACGTAGGCAACCTACTTGAACAACCGAAAAATCGACACCGGCAAACGGCGTATCATCGCTACCATCATATTCGGTGTTACTTGAAAGCACGATGGCATTATCGTCATCGGCAAAGTCCAACAGTTGCTCAGGTCCCCACGCATAGTCGTGGTTACCAATCACACGTACGTCAAAAGCCATGGCTTTTATTGCTTCAACAGTGGCTAACCCTTGTGATGTTTGTTCAGCTACGGTGCCTTTTTCATAATCGTCACCGCCATTGGTGAATAAGGTGTTAGGGTTTTCAAGTTTTGCATTGTCGTAGTAACTGCGAATACGGCTGAATAACTGCTCTTTAAAGCCAAAGCGCGCGTGTAAATCTGCAACATGAATAAAGCGCACTGTTTGGTTACTGGCAGTGTTATTACATTGCTCGCCAATGGTTTTACTGGCTACAGGAACAGTGCGAGACATTAAAGCAAAGCTACCAAACTCTGTGATAGCACTGACTGCAAATCCATCATTGCTTTGTTCTGTACTGAGAGTTTGCCACTGCTCATCAACTAACTGCACTATGCTAAAGGCAAGGTTGGTTTGTTCATCTGGTAACTTAATCGCTAAACTTAATGGCTCAGCAAATATCAGGTTATTGGGGCGAAAGGTATGAATACTCGAGACAATACCTTGCTCGATATCCGTGCTTGAAGCGCTCGTCTCAGTGTAAGTAAATGTAGTGTCTGTTGTGACTGTGTTACTTATTGCATTAAGTATGACATCGCCCTGTGCAAATTCAGCCGATAAGCCATTTTCGACAGAAATAATCAAACCAGACTGATCAGGAACAGTTGCGACTTCTTTTGTTGTTTTATCGCCACCGCATGCTGTTAGTAATAAGCTGGTCAGAATAATGACCAGTAGTTGAGTGTTAGAGCGCACTTACTCAGTTCCTTTGCAAACCAAATTAATATCAGAATATAGTATCAGTTTTAAGGACGCTGAGGGAATAGGGGAGAGAGAAATTCCCCGCAGCGGGTGCTACGGGGAATAAGTATTATTGCTTTTCAGCTGTCACTTCTAGCTCTTCAGCTAGGATGTGCTCAGTAGTTTGTGGCTCGTGTTGGCCTTCAGCACCGTGCATCCAAGCGACTAGTTTATCGCTTAGTAAGTACATGATCACTGCAGAAAGAACCGCAGTTGCGCCTAAACCAATGAAGATACCCATCGCGTTGTCTAACGCTTCTTCACCTTCACCTAGGAATGAACCTACGAAACCAGCAATCTTGTTTGCAACCGCTGTACATAGGAACCAAATACCCATAAGCATTGAAGCTAAACGTAGAGGTGCAAGTTTACTTACCATAGATAGGCCAATTGGAGATAAACATAACTCACCTAGCGTGTGGAATAAGTAGAATAAAACTAACCACATCATGCTGATTTGTAGGTGCTCACCTTGACCTTGTGTCATTAGCGCTAGGATCATAGTGATGAAACCAAGTGCTAAAAAGATAAGTGCAATAGCAAACTTAACCGGTGAATTTGGTTCACGTTTATCAAGCTTTAACCAAATAATGGCAACTAAAGGTGCAAAAACAATGATGAAAATTGAGTTTAAAGATTGGAACCAAGAAGCTGGTACTTCAAAACCAAGTAACATACGGTCTGTGTAATCGTTAGCGAAAAGGTTCATTAAACCACCCGCTTGTTCAAAGCCCATCCAGAAGATGATGCTGAATACACTCATAGTAAAGATAACTTTAATACGGTCAGTTTCTACTTTAGTTAGTGGCTCTTTAGTGTTTGATTCAGACTGTGCTTGAGAAAGCTTAGCAGAAGGCACAACACCGATATCGCCTAAGTATTTGTTGCTTAATGCAAGCTGTAAAAGTACAGATAACACCATACCAACACCGGCTACGATAAAGCCCCATTGCCAGCCCATTGCAGCTGCAGCATAACCCGCAACTAGAGGACCTAATGCACCACCTAGGTTGATACCCATATAGAAGATAGTGAACGCGCCATCACGACGTTGGTCACCTTCTTTGTATAGATCACCTACCATAGTTGAGATGTTTGGCTTAAATAAACCGTTACCCACACAAAGAAGTGTTAAACCAATGTAGAATACGTTTTCTTCTTGGCCAGCTAAGTAGCTGTGTGGGATACCCATAGTGAAATGGCCTGCAGCCATCAATAAACCACCAAGGATAATTGCTTTACGTTGTCCTAATACGTTATCGGCTAACCAACCACCGAATAGTGGGGTGATGTATACAGCCATTGTGAAGGTACCATAAAGGCTTAATGCGTCTGCATTTGACCAACCAAAACCACCTTCTTGTACAAGCGCTACTAAGTATAAAACTAAGATGGCGCGCATGCCGTAATAACCGAATCGTTCCCACATTTCTGTGCCGAACAACAGGAATAACCCTTTAGGATGCCCTAAAAAGTCACCTGCTTTAGGTAATGAACTCATATTTACTTCCTAACTCTAAGTTTTTATTTGAGGCCTTATTGTTTTTGCTTTGGTCGTTCTATGTATTTATTTAGTGAACGGGCGGCCATGTTTTTTGATGCAGCTAAGATAATGGTTTGTTGCTCAAGTTTTGTACTTGAAGGAAAGGGACACACCCTTATCCTAGCTACAAGTGCGCTACAGTATACATAGACCTTATGGAGAGGGGAAGAACTTGCGACACTTGCCCCATGTGATGCGACAGTTAGTAGCTAGCATAAGGCACAACAGGTTTACCCGGGAAAGCCAGTTCGCTATACACCGGATTAAAGTAATAACGGAAGTACAACTGAGCATAATTCGGCTCGTAAAAATCGGCTCTATCTAAGTTGACGTAACCACCAAAGAACCAATGAGGCGTGAATCGATACTCAAAACTTGCCCCTAAGTTATACGATAAACCACTGCTGGTATCGCCTTCAAAGTAAGGCACAACACCTGTTACAGCTGTTTGAGCCTCTGCTTGGCCTTGCAAAATAGGGTCGTTAGGGAAAAATGCGATGTCGTCTGTCGTGGTGGTTGACCAAGATACGCCAGCGCGCAGTCGGTATACAAAATTATGACCAACTCGTTTATCAAAAATCACAGGTAATGAAGCGCCTAAGTAGTTTTGTGGGCTGTAATAGCCACCATGTCCCCAGGTTTCTTCACTTAAATTATACTTATACGACCAGTGTAATAAGTTAAGGCCTAGACTTAATTCGGTGTTTCTTTCGCGAATATAACGATAATAACTGCCACCCATTAGGCTGTAGCTTTGATTGTTTTTTACGTTTTTACCTTGCAAGATTTGGTAATTAGTACTGCCCCAAAAACCCCAATCTAGGCCAAGGTCATGAGATAGACTAAGTTGTAATTGCGTAGCCCTAACACCACCCCATACTTGGTTGGTAAAGACATCTTCAAGTCCTGCGTAAGATAACACAGAGCTGGTAACCGAGCGTTTATTAAACGTGACGCCATAACCAAAGTCGCCTAAATCACCATTGTAATTAACGCCCCACACGATATCTTCGACTAAAAAGCCAAGTGGAGTGGTACCAACATCAATTCGCCATTGCTCGTTTTGCCAAGCAAGGCCAATATCCATACCTTGTTGCTTTGGTTTTATACTTAAAAGTGGGCAGTCAAAAATACACAGAGCTCCTTGACCATAGCGGCTACCAGCAAAGGTTTCATCAAAGCGGGTTTCTTGGCTCGATATTGTCATTGGGTCTAATTTCACAATCCCAGTGCCACCCCATAGCGGGAAACCTGCTTCAATAGGCGTTGCACCAGCGCCGAGGGTTGACTCATTTTGTGTGCTGGTTTGGCTACTTAAGTTGATTGCAGCAGTGATATACGCTTGCTCATCGCGCTCAATACCTTGTAGTTGGCGCTTGGCATTATTGACATACCAAGCTTCATTTTCATCAAGGGCATACAGTTCATAGTTCTGCTCATCGCTTAAGGTGCTCGTTGCCGTATCTGGATCAACTGCAGCGCGGTACCAGCTTTGAGCAAGCATAGTTTGTTGCTTAGCTTGCGCAACCGCTGCTGCTTGATAATAGAGTTCTTCGTTATTGTTTGATTTAGCCAGCAATTGTTCAGCTAGATTAATGGCACTTTGTGTATCTTCAAATTGTTCAAGTGCGGTCATTAATTGCTGCTGACGATAGCTTTGTTCACTTGAAACCTGATTAATTTGTCCAGCAATGATGCGATCTGCTAAATCATCTCTTTGCTGCTGACGAGCGACTGTCGCAATAGCTAAAGCAGTATCCGTTGAGACAGTTTGCCCATTTGCGATGTGTTGCTCAAAGCGGCTAATAGCTTCTTTACTATTGCCTTGCTCGATATGAGCATTGATCAGCGACTCTGACAGTTCTGGGTTATCGGGGTAACGTGTTACAAGCTCTGAGAGCTTGGCAACTCGTTGGTTACTATCACTAAAGCGATTAACGTAATTAACTTTAAGTGCTAACCATTGTGATTGCTCTGCATCGGTTGCGTTACTCGGCAGGTGATAGTCTGCAAACCAGCTATCAGCAGCGTTTTTATCGTTGCTTTCAATTAGCCAATTAGCATAAGTCATATGCCAATAAGGGTTCAAACTTGGGTCACGAGTAAGAGCTTTTTTCAGTTGCCTTATTGCATACTGCTGCTCATTAATTTGTTGCCATTGACTGGCAAGCTCAGCTTGCATTAAAGGTGTTAATGGCTGTGCTTCTAACTCGGTGAGCTTATAAATCACTGTGGCTTTATTAGTGGCTGTATTGTTGGCAGAGAGCCTTTCTAGTTTGGTATTAATACTTAGCTGCTCTGTAAGCACATTAATTTGTTCAGTGCGCGCGTTATTAGGAATGTAATCTAAGGTTGCCAGTGCTCCTTGGTAATCATTCAACGAACGTAAAAATAGTGCATGGCTATAACGCAAATCTGCATCTAGCGGAAATTGCCACAAGGTTTTTTTATACAGAGCTTTGGCATGATCAACTAAACCTTGTTGTTGATATAAATTTGCAAGGTCGTAGTAAAGCCAGCTTTGACGTGGGCTTTGTTTGATTGCCATAAGTAGCACATCAACTGCTTCATCTAGCTTACCTTCAGCAGTAAGCTCATCAGCACGGGTTCTCAGTTGCTGTGTTTGTAATAGGGTATAATCTTCAGCAATTAATGCCTGTTGCTGACGAGTTAAGCCATTATAAAAACGATGACTACGAGCATAATTACCATCTGAGGCGGTCAATTCAAGCATGGCACGCAAAGTAGGCTGTTGCAGAGGGTCGTCTTTTAGCACTTGCTTATAAAGGTTCATCGCGTTTTGAAGTTGGCCTGCTTGTTTGGCAAGTTCAGCACGGTAAAACAATACCGTATTAGGGTCTTCATTTAAGGTGTCAGCTAAATCCAGCTTAAGCGCAGCCTGTTTGAGTTCATTGCTACTAATGGCTGATTTAGCTTCATCTATGTATTGCCAAAAACGAGCAGTATTGGCGAGGCCTTTTAAAACTGTTATACGGTTTGCATCTATGCTGTATTTTTGAGCTTTTTTAAAGTACTGGTAAGCATTGGCATTACGACCTTGCCTTAAGTTCAATAAACCTAAGCTATTGTATATTTCAGGATCTTGAGGACGACCTCGCAGTGCTTTATTGAAAAGCTTTTCTGCTGCATCAAAGTGGCGTTTTTCAAGTTCGACACTGCCTTTAAGCCATGTCTGATACGCAGGGTCTGCTTGCTTTTTTTGCTCCGCTAAATGCGCTTTCTTAAAGTCACTAAATTGTAGCTGACCTTTACTGCTTTTAGGGTAGGCTGCAAAGTAACGCTGATATTCGCGCTCAGTTTGTTTATTAAGCGGCATATCCTCAAGGGCTGCAAGCCACGCAAACTCAGCTTCAACACCATATTGGTTACTGTGTGCATAATGGCTCAGTAATTCTATGGCTTCTTTGTTTGTTGGGTTTTGCTTTAACAGATGTCTTGCGTAGGCAAGCTCAAAACGGCCACTATTTGGGTAGCGTTTTAGTAAAGAACGATAACCGCGCAGTGCTTGCTGATATTGATTTGGATCTTGAGCAAGCCAGTTTATGTGCTCCAGCTCATATTCAATATTAGGGTAGGCGGATTTAAATAGCCGATTGTAGATTTTTACCGCGTCACTGTATTGTCCGGCCCTGGCACGAAGCCTGGCTTGTTGAACCGCTTCTTTGTCTTGATTATTGACGCGTGCAAGTAGGGTTAAGCTTGTTACGCACGGATGCGATAGGTTACTAAGCTCTGCTAAACGCACATTGGCTTTGTCGGTTTCTTTGAGGCTATATAAAACACGCACCTGGGCACATTGCACCTGGATATTTTTAGGTGCAATGCTTTGCAGCTTTTCTAAGCTGTCGCTCATCAATTGATTATCACGCTCAATTTCACCAAGTTGTACTTGGCTAATTAACCAATCAATTGATTGACCATCAAGGTCTTTGTTTATTGCTGCGGATGCACTGGAGCTTGCTAAAACTGCAGCAAGTAGCCACTTTATCGGCATTCATTGCTCCAGTTAGTTGTTAAAGCCCCGTTTTTATCAATACTAAAACGTTTGTTCAATGCGCTGTTACCAAATAAATACAGCACGCTGTCGTAGTAGCGGCTGGTGGTAAAGCGGGTATCCATCATAATTTGCTGTTGTAAAGCTGTCACAGTTTGTGATGCATTATCTTCAGCAAGCAATGGCAATAAGGCGGCAACAAAACCACTTGGGGCGTTGCCTGCCGTTTTGCCTGTGACTGCATTGGTTTCTAATGGCACTTTGCCTGAAGAAACAATGCTATCAACAAAAGGTTTAAACTGCTCTGTAAGGGCATTTTTATAGGGGGCACCTTCTGCCATCATGCTGGCCCAGAGGTAAACGCGGATCGCATTATAACTACCTGTGGCTGGTGTGCTTTTATCATGATAAAAGCCTTTTTCCGCGCTGTAATTAACCCAATCAGGGCTCACGCCTTGTGGTGCTGTATCTATTAATAACTGCGCTGAGTTATCGTGTAATGTTTGCCAAGGCGAGTGCGGGTATAGGTGAGCAAATTGCGCAAATATAAATAGCGGTGCATAGCTTGGATTTAATTTCCAGCTACTGTCTTTTTCAAAGCCTGTTGGCCCAGGTAATAGAGTCAGACCGAGGTTTGGTATCTGCGCTGTTTCTTCACGAATGATGCGCTCAGCAAGCACTGAGCTGAGCACTGCGTAGCGTCTTTCATTCCATAAGATAGCTGCTTGTGACAGGGTATAAGCAATCCATAAATCTGAATCAGAAGCTGGATTTGAATCAAGGATTTGTCCTTGATTTTGCTTTATTCCCCATTGCCACGCTGGTAAACGGGTACTTAAGTCACCTTCAGAAAGGTGTACTTCAGTCCACTCAAGCAACTTATCGAAGCTGGCTTTATCGTTGGCTAGTAAAGCAAAGAATAACGCATAAGATTGCCCCTCTGAGGTGGTAATACTGTAATCACTACCCAAATCAATTACACGTCCTTCAGGTGTAATGAAGTGAGTTTTAAAGTTATTCCACTGCGGCCAAGCGCTGCAGCTTAACTGAGCTAAAGCATTGCTTGAAAAAACAAAAACGAATAGTAAAGAAGCGATAGTTTTCATTATGCCTGATCTCCTTCAGATAAACGTTTTTTGGTAAGTAGCGCAAGCACTCGCCACAACATAAATGAAATAAGTAATAGGGTTAGTAGTGATAGAATCGCTAACAATACTGGGCGGTCTGAAAAGTGGAACCAAATGAGGGTATGAATAGGTACGTGACCGACAAAATACTGTTCATCGGTTTTAATCGTTTTGATGCCTTGGCTATTGATAATGGCTGAGCTTCCCATTATTTGAGCTGTTTTATCATCATTGAGCAATGCATCAGTGAGAAGTGCAAAAGCATTTTCATTACTGGCAATCAAAGAGACTACTGAGCGGTCTGAATCAAACGGTGACTGGAACCCAGACATCACGGCTAAACGACCAATGCTGCTTATATTTACTTTAATTTTTTCAGCACCTTTAGTGTCGTAGGCACCATTATAGATAGCTTGATCAACAATGCGTTGGTTGTTGTTGATAAGCACACTTAGGGCGCTGTCTTTGGCAAGTGAGTTTAAGAAAGAGTCAGGCTTACCAATAATAATAATGTCTTTATCGTTTAGCGCCAATTGGTTACTTGGAAATTGAATGTCTAAACGGTGCGCTGGGTAGCCTGTTATGGCACCCAAATGACCTGTGAAATTAAGCAATAAACTAATCGCGTTAACTGAGCTGTTAGCTTCCATTACAAGCGTGCTTTGGTGTAAATCGGCATATTTGGTGAATGGGAAACCGCCATTTGCAAAGGCGCGTAGGTTTGGCATGGCAATATAGTGATGGAAGTCACTTACATCAATGGTAGAGCTGCCATCAATTGCACCAAATTCACCGCCGGCAGGAATGGCGCTACACTCACCGGTTTTTACGACTGCAAAATTAAAATCATAAGTCAGCTGGTTATTTGTTGTTAAATCTAACCCTGTTAGCTCAAAGTCTTGACGAGTTTTGGTTGGATTGAATTCAGATAAAAGCGGTAACAAGGTATCGGTTGTAATCGTTTTACCACCTTCGTTATCAAGAATAAAACCATCCACAAACTTACCGTTAATCAACATATTCAAACGCGACAACATGTTTTGCTCAACAGGCGTGTTGCGGTAATTCAAGGTAATAGGAATACCATTTTCACGCCAAGTGAATAAATCTGGTGCAAAACGCAAGTCTAACCGAACAGGTAGACCGCGATAGCCTTCCGATTGCAGCTGAGTTGGGTATTCAATAAATTCATCAAAGCTTACTGGGCGATCAGAACGCACCCACAGTGGCGCATCGTAGGCTTCTCTAAGCGGTAAGTTGCTAATTGCATCAATAGTTGCACTGCGACCAGTCATGACTTTATAGCCAAAGACTAAACCTACTACGGCTTCTTTCAATTGTGCTGTGTCTTTACCTAAAACAAGCAGTACTTTGGCGTAGCGCTGAGTAGAGCTGCTGATAATTTCTACAGTTGGCTTTTCAACATCAGGGTAATTCAATAAAAAATCAGGCTTGTTGTCGTTTGTTGCGAATACGACACTATGTTCTGTCGGTGTTGCATTAATTTGCACAGGGAACTGTGCTTTGCGCCATTTTGCTTGTGCGCCAAAAAAGCTTGATAGTGCAGCTGCTGCTTCGAGTGTGTTTTCATCAGGTTGTGATGCAAACACAAATGGTAAATTGACCTTGTTGTAATCTCGCGAATCAAAAAATGGTGCAGGGAAATACTCAAGTAAGCTTTCAAGAGCAAGTGACTGACGGTCAATAGAAATACGGCTGCTTTTACTAAGCTCGGCCCATATTGTTTTACTATAGTCATCCTGACAAACCAGATCGTAAAAACCGACTAGTTCGAAGCGAATTTGGTTAAAGTCTTTGATTAGCTTAGGGTTAAGAACAATGCTGCGCTCAGAGACTGTGCCAATTGGCGTTGTCTTATCATCAATAGGTAGCACAGTGACAAGGTTTTCATTTAAGAAAATTTTCAAATGTGAGACACGACCAATAAGTGATGGTGAAGTTGTGTATGAAAAGTCTAGGGTCAGTTTTTTACCTAATTTATCGAGGCGGTTTGTAAAATCAACACGGGTACTATTACTCACTCCATCAAGCTTGAACTTGCTTAAACCAAGCTTTTCAAAGCTTAGCGTCATGCTTTCAATTGGTGCTTGCTCTGGGTAACCATCATCAAAAATCGCTTTATTAGAGAGAGGCTCAGCACTTATCGCCCAGCCAGATATGCCGAGTGTGCCAAAAGCTAATAACAAGGTTAAAAAAGTTTTTATCATGATGTTTTTAGTACTTTTGTTGGTTTTTTAGGTAATAACGACGCCACAAAGTACAAGACTCTTGATGCAAACGCAATCGCGGGTCTTAATTCATTTGGGGCATGGAAAATCAAGTTCTTAAAGCCTCTTAGACTGGTATAAAAAACGTGAGAAAAGCTGTATGAAGGCTTGTCGTGTTTAAAGTTTTCTTGCCAATCAAGCCAAGCATCAGCACGTGAGAAAGTGCATTGAATAAAGGCTTTTTGTTTTTCTAAATCTAAATCCCTGAGGGTAAGACCCAGTTGTTTATCGCGGGTGTTACAGATATAAGTTGGGAATGAAAACTGCTTCAAGCTACGGCTCATGAGTAGCTCGACTTTATCATTTACACGGCAAAGGTGATTATGCTCAGTTTCAAGACCAACACCATTATTTGAGTAGTCCGTAATTTTTACTTTAATAGTACGGCCATTAGCAAGGCGAATAGCTGCAGGGAAATTTGCTTTAATGCGGTGTGAGCTGCGTACTTGTTTGGCTTCAGCGGCAACAGCCACAGCTGCACCCAAAATTATCACGTTATAGCTTGCCCAAAGCATGCTTATGACGAGTACACCTATTTGTGAACTATCGCCGAAGAGCAATCTAAACACGCCGTAGGTCATACCCAAAACGTTAACAAGCAACAAGATTATATAAGGCTTTGAAATCGTCCAATCGTAGTGATCTTGCTTGTTTAAACCGCCTTTTTCAGTCACGTTAAATTTACCCTTATTCGGGTTGATAAGCGCAACTGTCGTGGGTTTTAAAATATACCAAGCAAGTACTGACTCATAAACTTCGCCCCAAAAGGAATAGCGGTATTTACCTTGAATTCGAGAGTTGGTTATTTTTACCTGTAACAGGGTTGGCACAATATAAAGAAAGATGGCAACAAACGGTGCATAGATAATTTGCGCATTAAAATAAATTAATGCCAGTGGCGCTGTTAAGAATACAATTCGCGGAATGCCTGATAAAAAGTGCAACATAGCGTTTAAATAGCACAAGCGCTGCGCGATATTTAGGCCCTTACCAAACAGCGGGTTATCTAATCGGAATATTTGTGCCATGCCGCGTGCCCAGCGAATACGTTGACCAACGTGGGCAGATAAACTATCTGTAGCCAGGCCGGCGGCTTGTGGAATATTAATATATGTTGTTTTGTAGCCAGCGCGCTGCATTCTTAGGGCGGTGTGGGCATCTTCAGTGACGGTTTCTACGGCAAAACCACCAATTTCTTCAAGGGCACTGCGCCTTAAAACAGCACACGAACCACAAAAGAAGGTTGCATCCCACATATCATTGCCATCTTGAATTAAGCCATAGAACAACATATTTTCATTTGGGATTTTCCGATGGTTTTTGAGATTGCGCTCAAATGGATCGGCAGAAAAAAAGTGGTGAGGTGTTTGTACTAAACACACTTTACTGTCATTGATGAATTGTCCCATTGTCATTTGTAAGAATGAGCGAGCAGGGATATGGTCACAGTCAAAAATAGCAATGTAGTCGCCACTAGTTACTTTCATCGCATGGTTCATGTTGCCGGCTTTGGCATGTTTGTTATCAGGGCGAGTTAAATAACCAACACCAATTTGCTTTGCGAATTCGGCAAATTCAGAGCGCTTACCATCATCTAAAATATAAATGTTAAGCTTATCTGCAGGCCAATCAATACTTTGCGCGGCGATTGTTGTTGGCTTCACAACATCAAGCGGCTCATTATAAGTAGGAATATAAATATCAACTGTTGGCCAGTTTGCAGTGTCTTTTCCTAACGCGATTGGTTTACGGTTTAATGGATTAATGGTTTGGAAAAAGCCTAATATTAGTACTAACCAAGCGTAACTTTCAGCAAGCAATAAACCAATCCCGAGTGCTAGGGCTAACGGGTCACCCCAGTTCAGGGTATCTGTGTAGCGCCACCATAGATAACGTGTAGAGGTTGTAACAGAAAGGGTGATCATCACAATAGTGGCCATTTTCCCTTCAACCCGCCTTAGAGAATAAGCAACCACCAAAATTAAACTAATGAACACTGCTTGCGCTTCAATACTAAATGGTACGGTTACAAATATAGCCACCGCAAAAATAATGAGAGTGAAAAAAGCGACCTTTAAGGTGCTGTTTCTCCAAAGTGGAGAGCGACTCACTGCTTTATATGATTTAGTTTTTGTTTGCTTTCTAGCAACTAACCAAAGCCCTTTAAAAGAGCGTACTAGTTTACTGTCTGCCAGTCTCAATAAGCGAGCTGATCGCGTGATTTTACGCCAAGATTTACGCTGCTCAACGGCGATATGTTGCTGTGAGGTTGTGGTGGTATTGAATAGCGCAAGGTACACACTTTGCAATGCAATCCGAATGCAATTGCTTGGTGTGAGTACAGGTTGGGAAACATGAGGATACAAGCGTTTAAGTTTAAGCTTTAACTCACGTTTTTTATTGTTTTCTAATTTAATAAACAATGACAAAAAAAGCACAAAGAAGGGGAGTAAAATCGCTCCCAATAGGCTCATTTTGTGTTGGTTGTAATAACTATAAAATTTTATAAATACAAAGCGCACAAGTTGCTTCGTTAAAAACAACCCTAAAATACCTTTAAGTAGTCGGTGTGTGATACCGAGTGAGTGGATGCTATTGGTCATTCTGACTCGCGCGGCTTACAAGCCAACCGGCTAGCGTTTCAAAGTCATCATTAGCAACGCTGTATGGAGCACAGTTAATCGCCACATTTCTAAATGCAGTTGCTTCTTTGATGACTTCATCTTTATTGATATATAAAGGTGCAATTAATGGTAATTCAGTTTGCCAAAGCTGCAATAAATCTGATTCAAGCTCAGAGGCTGAATTATATTTATTGGTTAAAAAATAATGCTGCCAAGATGATTCAGCCTGCTTTAGAGTGTTTAAACGTTTGAAAGCAAAACTGTGACAAATAGCATCACAATTAATAGTCTCAAGGAATATATCGTCTTCATTTAGTGAATAGCGGTGCACATCAACATGGGCTGGGCAGTCAAATAAAAACCAGCTGTCATCGCTGTCATTAAGCTGCTGACAACTCTCTATAATGCTTGAAAAGTCTAACCCTAAGTTCGAACGACTGCCATAGGGTAAAAACTTTACGCCGTCGTTATCTTGGTGAAACTGCTCACATGCAGAGGCAAAGTTTGGGTAATCACTCCAGCCTAGCTGATGCTCCCAAGCAAGACCAAGGTGAAGGCCTAAGTCGCCTTTTGGATCTAAATCGATGGCATACACAGGCACATTTGATTTTCTCAAAGCACAAGCAAGGTTGGCCACAATAGATGTTGTACCAGTGCCACCTTTAATTCCTTTTATAAAAATTCGCTTCATTTATGATTCTTTGTTGCGTTTTTGTTAACTTTTTTCGTGCTCTGTGTTTGTGTTGTTGCTAATGCGATATCGTTAAGAAAAGGGTACTTTTTAATCGTTTTGCGATTTTTTTCAACATCAACAATTTCAACATAATCCGTTTCCTTGCCGCCAAATTGGCGTAACAGCTTTTCAATATCGTATTGAGTTAAGGTGTTTGAATTTTTTACTGCAAAGTTATTCATCTAAAAAAACCGTTATGAGAAAAATTAGCTTAAAAATGTTCACGATCCATGGACATAATCTGCATTATATATAGAATAGCGTTTAAAACTAGTACTAAAGTATCTTTTTTAAGGGTTTGTTGGTGCCTCATTTAAATATTACAGGACTAAACGGAGCTTTCTCTGAGCTAAAGCGAGGCGCAAACTATGCTTTACTTGCCCCGCTAGATAATCAGCTATTAGAGTTAACAAGGCATCTTTTAACCAATCATAAAGACTCGGTTTTTTTGCTTTCTGAACAAGTCGAATTATTTTTCGAAGGAGAGGGAAGCGAGTTATTATTTACCCTGTTCGAACAAGGGGTACTACGTCCTTTCCATTTACATCATAATGAGAATGTATCAAAAGGTTTGCATTTTTCCCGTGGTGTTATTAACGAAATAAAACAGTATGAGCAACTGAAAAACAGTACGGTTATCGTGCATGTCGATTCAGAACATTTAGTCTCTTTGAACGAACAGCAGCTTGGTGAAAAACTCAAGCTCTATGTTGCTTTGTCACAATCAAAAAATGTCACTTTAGTGTTTTTAATGTCAGGTGCTTATGTCAGTGAATTGAGACGTCAGTTATTAGCCTTAAACCGTTGCTTTGATGGCCTTATTTATATAACTCAAGAGGCATCAATTCGCACTCTTGAGTATGATTATTGGTGTCATAAAGAAGGAGTTATCGCTGGGCGTTCGGTTAATTTACAGCTTCATGATGGTCAACTTGCATTAGTTGAGGTAGAGCAAGAGGCTGATGATAAGTCGCAAGCAACGGAGCAAGACTTCGATGAAGACGAGGTATGGCTAACTCGCAGTGCTGTACCTGAGGGTACAAAGCTACCCGTGTTTTATAAAATAATTGATGATAATGATGCTCTTTTTTCTAAAGGGCTTACCAAAAAATCAGCGACGTTAGTTTTTGCAGTTACCCGATACACTGATTTAAAAGCGTTAGCCAAAGATTGCTTCTCTCTTCGAAAGAAGTGTGGTCGCCGACTGAAATTAGTAATTCAAAATGTTGATGGCATTATTCGTCACCAGGACGAGTGCTTATTTTTAACTTTAGGGGTTAACCTTATTTTATATAGTTATTCTGAGCCTTCGCGTTTACTGTCACAAATTCAGTCAATTCAAGGGTTTCAGTTTACAAGGCCACTACCGAAATCTATTGATGATGTTCTAAAGTACAGCGAAAATGTATTAGCTAAAGGTTATTTGTCTCCAGATAAATTCGTACAGCAGGTTGCTAAACATAGTGACTCAGCTGCCAATCTGGGTGTAAGTGGCGTGCTTGTTATGTTGCAGCTTTTACCGCGTATTGATGCCATACACCCATTACATTTATTTCATGTAAAACGTGAAGGGGATATTTTTAGTTTTGCTGATGGCACGGTTTACCTTTATCTACATGCTTGTCGAGAGCACGATGTGGAAAGTGCGATTAAACATTTATTTAAATTACAGGTAAGCGACTTTTTTATGTCAAAAAATGTCATTGCTGATCATTTTTATATTCAGCAAGAATGTCGCCGTATGCAACGTCATTTTGCTGATACTGAAGTAACCGACTTTACCCAGCAATTGCAAGAAAATGTAAGTTATATTTTTGATACAAAATCAGCAGATATTGCAAATTTAAATACAGAGACACCGGAATTTAAAAAAGTGATTCGACCTATATCTGAGCCAGTAAAAGTGACCTTAAAAGGTGAGCTATCATGAGCTTAAATCAGTTTTTTATTACTTTTATCATCGCAATGTTAATCGGCATTTTGCTGAGTAATACAGGTAAGGTACTGTTTAATAAAGCAGTCGTGCTCTACCGAAAACTAACATTTAGGCATGTATTATTAACGCCTTATACGCCAAAACGACACAAGAAGGATAACAAGTGAGGCTTTCAGGATTAGGTTTTTGGAATTTATACTTTCTAGTTAAGTTTGTTCTGTATAGCCGAGGTGACATTTCTTTTGATTTATATGCAAACCTAGCATTTTTTGCTTTTCTAGCTATCTCTTTTCAACATGTTTGGTTGTCTCGTATCAAACACGCTATGAGTGTGCTGATAGGTGCGGCTTTATTGTATCACGATTCGTGGTTGCCCCCGATTTCTAGGCTCACCAAGCAAGCTGGCAATGTACAAGACTTTAGCATCGGTTACTTTTTTGAGATCACAGCGCGCGTTGTTAGCCTCGATATGATTTTTGCGCTCTTTGCTTTAGTGGTTTTTTATTGGTTTACTGTTAAGTGGTTGCGTTACACCAGTATTTCAATAATTGGCTTTTTGTATGCGTTTTGGTTAAGTGGGGTTGTTACGAGTGATGAGGTTACAACGCAAGTTGCAAGCAATAGCCAAACTACAAAAAAGCAAGTACCCGTTTTAGTTTCTGATACAGCAAAACAAAAGACACCGGATCAACAGTTACAAGACTTTTACCAGCAACAGAATTTACTACAAAGCCAGTTTCCTGATGTATTTAATGGCCAACCATTTGATGTTGTTGTGCTAAATATTTGCTCTTTAGCGACGGCTGATTTAAATGCAATTGGTGTTGAGCCACGTAACTTATTTGCTGATTTTGATATTTTGTTTAGCCAATTTAACTCAGCAACGTCGTACAGTGGCCCTGCGGCAATTCGTTTATTACGAGCAAGTTGCGGGCAAACAAGTCAAGAGCAACTATTTAAACCTGTTGATGAGCAATGCCAGTTATTCACTAACCTTGCTGAGCTTGGCTATAAAACCAGTGTGGCTCTTAACCACGATGGACATTTTGATGACTTTATTGTTTTGATCAGACAATACGGTGGTGTTTCTGTGCCAAAACTGGATTTTAGCCAATTTAGTGCTGCGCAGTATGGTTTCGATGGCAAACCGATTTATTCTGATGCGGATATACTCACTAATTGGTTGAAAAAGCAAGGTTCGAGTGAGCAGCCTAGGGCTCTTTACTACAACACCATTAGCTTACACGATGGCAATCAACTTGCTGGTCGTGAACGTATGAATAGCTTTGAAAGCTATCCGCTTAGACAACAGCGCTTATTTAATGACATCGATAAGTTTATAACTGAGTTAAAAGCGCAAGGTCGAAACGTAATGCTGGTGGTTGTGCCTGAGCATGGGGCTGCCTTACAGGGTGATAAACTACAATTCTCTGGTTTGCGCGAAATTCCGAGCCCTTCAATAGTTTCAGTGCCAACTGCGGTTAAATTCATCGGTCCTGATATAAAGCATGATGGGCTGAATGTCGTTGATGAAACAATGAGTTATTTTTCACTGTCAGAGTTAATCAACAATACGATGAAGTTCGACCTGTTTGCAGGAAAAGCCCCCATTAACCGAGTGCTTGATAATTTGCCTACCTCAGCTAAGGTTGCTGAAAATGAAGATACAGTGATGATGTATATAAAAGGGCAGCCTTACATCCAATTAGATGGTGGAGAATGGACCCGGTACCCGGCTAATTAAGTTATTTGTCCAAAATTGTTTACAATAGACTACCCAGCTGCAGGGAGTTAGCGTATTATTCTCATACTATAGGTTCCCGTTTTTTGAGGATGTAATGCGTTTAGATATCCACTGTGCTGACCGAATTGGTATCGCACAAGAGATTCTCAATATCTTGGTGAGTTACCAAGTTGATTTAAAAGGCATCGAGGTAGATTCGGTTAATTGTCGAATGTACGTGAGCTTTCCGCCTATTGAGTTTGAACAATTCCAAAAAATTATGCCATCTATCCGTTTGATAGATGGCGTGAAAGATGTTCGTACAACTGCATTTTTACCTTCTGAGCGAGAGCATAATGAGTTAAATACATTACTACGTGCATTGCCAGACGGTGTGATATCTATTGACGCTAAAGGCTGGGTGCGTTTATGTAATGATGCTGCGTGTCGCGACCTGCAATTATCTGAAAGCGAAGTGATTGGCGCTAACATCAATAATCTGCTTAAAGGCTTTAATTTTACGCGTTGGTTAGAAGGCAAAGAAGTACTTGGCCAAACAACCCGAGTTGAAGTCGCTGGCGAAGACTTTATTGCCGATATTCTACCTATTTCAGTACCCCAAGGCGCTGAAGGAGATGTATTAGCCGGTGCCGTTATCAATATCAAATCACAAAGTCGCTTAGGCCAACAAGTCAGTGCGTTCCGTCGTTATGGCCAAGAAAGTTTTGCAACCATACATAACTTTAGTACTGCAATGCGCCGTGTGGTTCGTGAAGCGCGTAAAATGGCACAACTTGAAGCGCCAATCCTGATTACTGGTGAAACCGGTACAGGTAAAGAGCTACTTGCTCGTGCTTGTCATTACGCATCAAACCGCTCAGTAAAACCATTTATCGCTTTGTCGTGTGCTTCGTTGCCTGATGATGTCGCTGAGTCTGAACTATTTGGCTACGCAGGCTATGAAGAAAACGCGGCACCAAAACGCGGCGTTTTAGAGCAAGCTGATGGTGGCACAGTGTTTTTAGATGAAGTTGGTGAAATGTCGACTCAGCTACAAACTAAGCTACTACGTTTTTTACAAGACGGTACCTTCCGAAAAGTCGGTGATGAAAACGAAGTAAAAGTAAATGTGCGTATTGTTGCCGCAACACAAAAAGATTTACCAGCGATGGTGCAAGAGGGAACATTTAGAGAAGACCTTTATTACCGAATTAATGTTTTGACCTTAGAAATAGCCCCATTACGTGATAGAAAAGCAGATATCGGCCCGCTAGCAGAGCACTTTATTCAAAAGTATGCCCAGCAAAATGGTCATTCTGTGCCTGTGATGTCTGAGGATTGTTTACGCTTTTTACAAGATTACCCATGGCCGGGTAACGTGCGCCAATTAGAAAATGCGATTTATCGTGCTGTGTCGTTGTTAGATGATAACGAATTGCGTATTGAGCATCTTCAGTTACCAACGTTTACCCATGATTTAGGTTATCTTGAGTCTGACTTTGAAGGAACCTTAGACCAAGCGGTAAAACGTTTTGAGGCGACTTTACTTCGTAAGCTTTATCCTGCTTATCCAAGCTCTCGTCAACTCGCTAAGCGATTAGGTTTGAGCCACACTGCAGTAGCAAATAAGCTGCGCGATTATGGGATTAACCGCAAAACAGTAAAGGTTTAATTATAAAGCTTAATTAAGCAAAAAAGGCTTAGGTAAAACCTAAGCCTTTTTCTTTTCGATTAAAAACTATTGTTTGGTACCCATATCCTTGGTGACACCATCGATAGCGATATTTTTAATACCCTCATCGTCGAACTTGATCACAATACTGATGTTATTGCGGGCAAAAAAGTAATCACGGTTATCTAGGCTAATTACGTAATCACCTTTTACAGAATCGCTAAATTTGCGCTTTTCGAGTTTTAGGGTGTGATCAGCAATTTGCCAGTTGAAGCCTTCAATGAAGCCACTGTTAAATTCTTGCACCCATACTTGTTGCTCGTCTTTGCTGAGTGTTATAGCCACTGAATATGATTCTGGCAGAGACATGTCATAGCTTTTATCACCAATAGGGCCTTGTTGATCAAATGCAGCTCTCTAATAAACTCACTTAACTTACTGATATTTAGGCAGACCAAGGGTGTTGATCTTATTTAGCGCCTTCACTTTGATCATCGCTTCAACCAGTTGGCGATTGTA
>NZ_JBECOT010000038.1:0-40123 GCF_040104395.1 Pseudoalteromonas sp. BZA4 | reverse complement strand
TAACGAGGGCTTGATTATAGTGAGACCAGTTTGTGATTTTGCTCATTGTTGTTGCACGGGCTAGTAGGATATAGATGATCTGATCACAGGCTGGCAAGATAGTTCAAACTTTTAGGAAACAACGCCATTCATTATCTGTGTAGCCTTCATACTTTCTTATTTCACATCTTTTCTTAGATAAATATAAACTTTTGACATTATTAAAAGGGTTGTTCTTATAATTTAGTCTGTCTATTGAAAACTTAAATAAATCTTTAACGCGATGGAAAATAGTTTCTACATATTCTCTTGTAAGATCACGCTTTAATTTCGTAAATGCTAGTTGAATATCATCACTTGTAATATCAATAAACCTTTTATCAACACCAATGATAGTTGAAAATTTTCTAAGGTAGCATGAATACGTTCTAATGGTTCCATCTGAAAATGAACGACGATTACTTTTTTGCTCTTGTTTTAATTCTTCTATATACAGTTCAGCAACTTCCCCAAGCGTTTGACCATATAGGTGATTATCTAAAATGATGGCGCTAAGCCTAGCAGCTTCAGCGACTGTCATTGTTTCAAAGTTACCTAAAAGAGTACTTTTTAACCCAATTTTTTTATCAAAATGTGCAAAAACTTTTACGACTCCATTTGGATAAAAAACGTATCTTAAGTTTTTTTCACTGTCATATTTAGACATCCTACGATCTTTTTTTGGTTGACCTGGTTCTGGTTCTGGGTATTCAATTGCTGCAGCGCATTCAGATAATATTAAAATATCTTTATCACTATATGGTGGTTTAATACTGTCGAATTTCGACTTGCTAATACACTCACTTTCACTTTGCTTCTCAGACTCATTTTCACTTGTTATCTTAGATAGGTTTCTAATTTTATCTAATATTCTGCTTATTTTATTTTTCTTAAACTTCTTGTTGGTTTTTTTCATATTTTATTAAGTCTTTATTATTTCATCTGGGATGAATTAACGTTGTCGCTTTTTTATTATGTTGAATGAGTTTTTTGATTGCTGCAATAGGGGGAAGCCTTGCCAGCTATGGCTTTAAGCCTATGACTACTAAGATCATTTTGGTGGTGAAATTAAATGGCTTTGTTTAAGCTACTGATAAGTCGTTTATAAGCTTATTATCAAATCTGAGCTTTTTGGTGGTGTATTAGTATGTTTTGGGTACTAAACTTTTTTAAATTTTTTTTAATAAAATTTTTTAACGATTTTTGTGTACTTTTTATAAATTCTTTGTAAGTTCATAAAAATTCAATACTTTTCTTCGTTCTACCGTTAAATTTATTTTTGCCAATACTATTTATTATTTTTGAGCGAAAAGTGTTCATTACCTTTGTTGTTGTACGAAAAATGACCCGGCTTTACGCTAAGTCATTATTTAGTTTCTATATGCTCTTTCAGTATACTTTTCGGATGAGAATTTAGCTTAAACAGCAATATCATCAAGGTAACTTTCGATTACAGTTCTACCATCTTTAGTCAGAATTAGCTCTTTAACTGATTTTCCTGTATCGCCAAAAGGCTGATTTATGAATTGAATGTATGCACCTTTATGGACAAGAGATGCTTTAATTCGCTCTCTTAGCGCTTTCTTATGTTCCTTATCTTTGATTATTTTTTGTTGGTTTACCTGAAATGCTGTAGGCCTTAACTCTAAGCTTTGAAACTCATGGACTCGTTTTAAAATGCTGACCTCGTGTAACTTAAATACATTGAACTTAAGTTTTGTTGAAGTGCCGTAGAGCTCTTCAGATTTATCGTAGTTAAGCCCATTCGGATCATCAGACTTTCTCAAATGATGAAGTGCTAACCGGGTTAAGTCTTCTGCATGCTTAAAGTGGTAGCCGTTTGATAGCAACAGCTCTTTTGTATTGGATTTAAAAAAGCTTCTACACATAGTACAAAATGCACCCGCAGAGCCTTTCATTACAATCTGTTCGATATCGCCTTTTACTGCATCAAATGGAGAATAGTCTTTGATAATTTTATCGAGGGAGCGTTTAGAAAATTGCTTCATAGGGTCGCGTGGTTGCAGAAAAATGAACTCTTGATTGCAATTAGGTCGTGCCGATTCCATCCATGCCCTTTGTTCAAGGATAATAGTTCGCATCATTTTTGTTAGTGGGAGTCTGTATTCTTTTTGGTTTTTCATTTCACCACGTACACCTACGATGGATGACGGAAAAGTTATTAAGGTCGGAAAGGTAATACTATTCAGCCATGACCATTTCATTTGAGGAATGTTGATAGGCCTCAAGCCCGTTAAAATCATAAACCTGGCTGCGTTCTTCTGGTGAATGCATGGCGTAGTTGCAAGGTTGATCCACAACTCTGCAATTGAATCTAAGTCCGTGTAGGCTTGGCACGGGCGGGGAGTATCAACTCGATCCGAAACATAATAATCATCGATGTCAGCAGCAGGATTACGGCCATTGTTAAACTTATTTTTGGCAAACTTCCATATACGCCTTATTTGAGCAAATAGCTCTATGGCTTGGTTGTTGGATTCGCTAGCAATAATTTTATCAATGATTCGCTCAAGATCCCCTGCCGTAATACTTTGAAATCTCGTTTTCATATTAAAGTACTGCTTAAGCTTTTTTACTCTGCACTTATATGTTCTCAATGAACCGGCTGCAAACTTTGTTGGTGCGAGTAAATGTCGGTTTGTCAGGTTCTGCTCATACTCTTTAAAAATAGTGTTTAAATCGGCGAATATCGTTCTTCCCTCTAATATCGTTTGCGTAAGCTCTCTTGCTTTTGCAATGGTGAGTTCTTGTAACTCCCCTAGCTTTACGTTTCGGATCTCTAATTTTTTTGGGAAATTAGAATAGAAAATGACCTTACCTTTTGGGGTGAAAACGAGCCGTAAATTGTGTTGTTGCTCATATTTAGACAAACGAACCAAGGGCTTATTTTTAATCCCTTGTTTTAAAGCAACTTTTCTCTCAAAATTTGAAATTATTTGAATCGCAGTAACACACTTTTTTATGTACAACATTGAAAAAGGTGCCTTCGTCTCTCTCCAAACCGCTTTTGCTTTAATGTATTCGGCTTTTGTAATGGGTTTATTCGTGTTTTTCATTTCTCTAAAACTCAGGTTTATTAAGCCCTGCAGGCCTGTCGTTTGATCTAGATCAACAAAATTTAGAGTGGGGTAAAGTAGAATGCGCGACCGCTTTTGTAACGGCTGCTCATAAACAGAGTGTGCTACGAATTGTGTTATTATTTATCGAATATTTTTTAAACTAAGCTTGTTTGAAAAATATATGTGTTACATACCTACTCATGTAACTATTTGTTTTATAGTGATTTATGTTCGAGGGCATTAAATGGCATTACTCATCAATAACAAATGTATTAACTGTGATATGTGTGATCCTGAGTGCCCGAATGAGGCTATTTATATGGGCGCGAAGATATATCAAATAGACCCAAATAAATGCACTGAGTGTGTTGGGCATTACGATAACCCTACTTGTGTGAGTGTGTGTCCTATTGATTGCATTAAGCCAGATCCAAATCATCGTGAAACTTTAGATGAGCTAGCAGAGAAATACGTTAAATTGACCTCTCAAGCTTCTTAGTTAAATCACTTTTCTTAATTCTTTTTGCTTATTTTAAAGTAGCGCCCTGCGTTAATTGTTCTACAATTTTATGAACAACAACACGTTAATAAAAAATCAGGGCGTTTTATGTGGTTTAATAAATCCTTACAGGCTGAAATTGATGCGTTAAAAGCTGAGCTTTATCCGCTAAAAGATCTCACTTCGGGTATTGATGAAGAGATGTTGGTGCTTAGGCTGCGTGCTGATGGCACGATGGCTTATATTAACCAGAACTTTTTAGATGAATTAGGCTACTCGCACAACCAGTTAATTGACTCGCCTTTCCAAGATATTATTACTGAACAATCTCGAAATACTGACCAGTTTGTAGAGCTAAAAAACGCCATTGAAAATCAACAGCATGGAGTAGGGCACTTACAAATAACTCGCTATGACGGCAAGCTTGAGTGGCTACGATTAATTGCTCACCCGGTACACACAGAGCAAGGTGAGCTTAATTACTTTGCTATTTACGGCACTGTGCTTACCGATGCTATTTCTACTTCTCGTGAACAGCGCGACACTATAAATGCCATCTATCGCTCAATGGCGGTTATTGAGTTTGACCTTGAGGGCAAGGTTATTAACGCAAATGAAGCGTTTTTAGAGAGTATGGGTTATAAAAAAGATGAGATCGTTGGCAAGCACCATAGTATGTTTTGTGATCATGCACTTGTTGAATCTGCGGAATATGAGAAGTTTTGGCAGCGCTTAAGACGTGGTGAGTTTGTTGTTGATCGCTTTAAACGTGTTGACCGTCATGGCAATGAAGTGTGGCTTGAAGCTTCATACAACCCCATTTCAAATGATTTTGGTGAGCTTTACAAAGTGATGAAGTTTGCCACTGTGATCACTGAGCAAGTTAATCGTGAGCATGCAATTTCACAAGCGGCCGAAATTGCGTATGGCACATCAACTGAGACTGATAGACTCGCTCAACAAGGGGCTGAGGTGTTACAAAACACCATGACGGTGATGAATGAATTAGCTCAGCAGATGGAGCAAGCAGCCCAAGAGATTTCAGCCCTTGATAAACAGTCACAGCAAATTGCAGCCATTGTGCAAAGTATAAGTAGCATTGCGGAGCAAACGAACTTGCTGGCACTAAACGCAGCAATTGAGGCTGCTCGTGCAGGTGAGCAAGGCCGAGGTTTTGCAGTGGTGGCTGATGAAGTCAGGCAGCTTGCTTCAAGAACCTCAAAGGCCACCGAAGAAATTGTTGAAGTAGTAAATAACAATCAGTCACTTACGCAAAATACGGTAAAAGTTATTGAGCAAGGCAAGGTGAAAGCTGAGCAAGGTGTGTCTTTATCAAATGAGTCTGGCAAGATGATGGAAGACATACAACACGGTGCGCAGCAAGTGGTTGATGCAGTTGGACAATTTGCAAATCAACTGAATCACTGACAAAAAGCCTACTCAGTTAGGCTTTTACAATGCTATTTGATTAAATCATTTCTTATTTTGCTTCAAGAAACTTCCTAATGTCTTGAAAGCGGCTATTTATCCAACTTTTTTACGCTAATATCATCGAACGGTACAGATTTAGTAGTCCTTATCGAGCTACTCTGTGATGATTTTAGTATTTAAGGTGGGATGATTTATGTTTTTTACCCAACCATTGAAAGAAAGGATAGCTCAGTTAGAAGATGAATTGTTTAGCGTATCTCAAGTGAAAGATACATTAGATAATAGAATGTTTACGCTGGAGCTAGATAAGGAAGGTTGTATCACGTTTGCCAATACGCAAGTATTAGCAGAACTCGGCTATACAGAAGCCCAATTAATAGGAAAACCTCTGCTTGATTTGGTGCCTAGTACCGCTAAACAAGCTAAGCATTCCCTTCAGTTCAAACGAGCTATTTTAGATAAATCAGCTTGGGTCGGTGCTGTTCAACTTTTAAATGCGCAGGACCAGCATGTGTGGTTAAGAGCATTTTTTCATCCAACTTTAAATAAACAGCAGGGCTTTGAAAAGTTTGATCTTCACGCCAGTGTGCTGACCCGAACAATTGAAACATCACGAGAAAATAAAGACTTAGTGAAAGCAATTAATCGCTCAATGGCGGTTATTGAGTTTGATTTAGAAGGTCATGTTTTAAAAGCGAATGATCAATTTCTAGCGGGTGTGGGTTATGCAAAAGAGGAAATTATTGGTAAACATCACCGCATGTTTTGTGAACCTGAGGAAGCAAATTCAACTGGCTATACTGAGTTTTGGCAGAAATTACAAAAAGGCCAATTTATCTCGTCACGATTTAAGCGGGTGAATAAGTTTGGTGAACCCATTTGGTTGGAGGCGACTTACAATCCGGTTTTTAACGAGCAAGATGTGCTTTATAAAGTCGTTAAGTTTGCCACTGTGATCACCGAACAAGTGAATTTAGAAATGGCTGTGTCTCAAGCGGCTGACATCGCTTACGGCACATCTACCGAAACTGATAAAGCAGCAAAGCAAGGTGCCACTGTTTTAGATGAAATGGTTCATGTAATGGATGATTTGGCGAAGCAAATGGAGCAAGCTGCAGCTGAAATGGCTGAGCTCGATAAACAATCACAGCAAATTGCTGCCATCGTACAAAGTATTAGTAGTATTGCGGAGCAAACAAACTTATTAGCGCTTAATGCAGCAATTGAAGCGGCCCGTGCTGGTGAGCAAGGCCGGGGTTTTGCGGTGGTTGCTGATGAAGTCAGGCAGCTTGCTTTAAGAACCTCTAATTCGACAGTCGAGATTGTTGATGTTGTAAAACAAAATAGGTCTTTGACTAAACATACAGTAGAGGTGATTGAATTAGGAAAAACCAAAGCTGAGCAAGGATTTAACCTCGCTTCTGAATCAGGAAGTATGATGAGCGACATTCAACATGGCGCTCAAAAAGTGGTGGATGCAGTTGGCCAGTTTTCACAAAAGATAAAGTAACTTTATCTGTGTTTATATTGGGTTTTACAATAACCACGGGATATATCTGGATGGCGTAGTTTTAGGTGTTTGGTTTGCCTACCTGATGCGCGTTTTCGCCAAAGTTTAAAACTCGAGCTTGTTAATTGCTCACGCATTAGCGCGATAACGCTTTTTTCATTTAAACCAAACTGTTGGTTTATTGCTTCAAACGGAGTTCTGTCTTCCCACGCCATCTCTATGATGCGTGATATTTCATGATCTAAGTGCTGCATTTCGGCTCCTTTTTATAGCCTATACGTATTTGCAGCAGGTTTAGATTATAAGATATCGTGTTGCCAGTGCTCTGCTAAAAAGTCGATGAACGCTTTGACCACATTTTGTTGGAAGTTTCGTGATAAATACACCGCCCATAAGTGAGAGCCCATAGTAGTATGCTCAGGCAGTACTTTAACAAGCTCACCTGATGCCAAATAGTCATTGGCGAGATCGCAAGGTAGGTGAGCAATGCCCATTCCTTGTTTTGCTGCTTTTAAAAGCACCCCCATATCGTTGGCAACAATGTTGCCCTTAACCGTGACTTTTTGTGTGTTGTCGTCGTGTTGAAATTGCCAAATAGTGTGTTTGTTATGAACTAGGCAATTGTGAACAGATAAGTCACTCGGCTCATTAATCGCTGGGTTCGCAGCTAAATAATCGTTAGAAGCACACACCGCGGTTGCGATATACATTAGCTTACGGGCAATAAGACCTTCATCGGGCTGGTGAATGTAACGTAAAGCGATATCAACACGGTCATCAACCAACTGCGATAAACTATCTGAAAGTAACAGTTCAAATCGCGTCTGTGGGTGGCGTTTAGTAAACTCTTTAATGGCATCAAACAGTTTATGTTGGCCAAGCCCGATCGGAGAGGCAACTCGAATGGTACCTACCAATTCATTGTTATGGCTGTGTGCTCGGCTTTGTAAATCAGATACTTGATTTAATATTTGCTGGCAATAGCTAAGGGCTTCTTCGCCTTGAATTGTTAAACTCACTTTGCGTGTTGTGCGATGAAACAACCTTAAATTTAGCCACTTTTCTATATCTTGAATATGTCTAGAAACTTGTAATCGGCTTAAACCTAAATGCTCTGCAGCCTGAGTAAAGCTGCCGGTACGGGCAACCTCGACAAAGCTAGTAATTGATTTGAGTTTATCCATTGGTATCTTCAAATGAAACAATGTGTAACTATATAGTGTATTTATCAGCAATTAGTGAGCAAGTAAACTGCAATCATTGAAACAAACAACGGAGAATTCCTCATGAAATTAGCAGTTATTGGCGCAACAGGTTGGATTGGCAGCCACATTACTTCAGAAGCAATCGCACGTGGTCATCGAGTAAATGCATTAGTTAGAGACGCAAGTAAAGTAACCCAAGAGAACGTTATTGTGACTGAATTTGATTTAACTAAAGACGATATCGCAACTGCAGCTGCTGGTAGTGATGTTGTTATTGCTGCAATTGGTGGTCGTGCTTTAGGTAACCATGAAATTGTTGCAAACACAGCAAAGCAATTGTTAAACGCGCTTGCAGGTACTGGTACACGCATTTTATGGGTGGGCGGTGCAGGTAGCTTAGAAGTCGCCCCCGGTGTAACACTGGTATCAAGACCAGATTTTCCTGCTGAATACAAAGCAGAAGCCATAGCTCAAGGTGAAGCACTTGATGTATTTAGAGCCTCAACAGTAGATACAGCTTGGACCTTTGTATCACCAGCTGCGGTCATTTACCCAGGTGAGTCAGAAGGCCCGTACCGTGTTGGTGGCGACAGCTTCTTTACTGATGCAAAAGGCGAAAGCAAAATATCAGTCACTGATTATGCTAAAGCGATGCTTGATGAAACACAATCGGCAGCTCATCTAAATCAACGTATTAGTATTGCTTACTAATAGTGAGTCTTTCTTCAGGCTCATAAAATGGTATTCTTTAGCGATGTGTTAAGTTACCTATTTAATTTATGAGCCTGTTATTTTCTATTGCACTTGCAACCATACCTGCTTTACCAGAAGCCGTCGCGAACAATGCTGTTGCCAAAGTTGTTATTGATGAACAAGCCTACTTTTTAAGTTTTATGGGCTTGAGCTCAGGCAAAGCACATACCGATGTTCACAATAAAGTGTGGGTCCTTAAGGTGGGCGATAACGCGTGGCAAGCAGCCAAAGCCGTGCCAAGTACATTGCCTCTTAGTGGCCGTTTGGCGAGTACCGCAGTGGGTGTGGGTCAGCATGCGTATGTATTTGGTGGGTATACCGTTAGCGCCGATCATCAAGAAATCTCTACACCCGATGTATATCGCTATGATGTGCTCTCTAATTCATATACGCAACTTGCCAATATGCCAGTGCCGGTGGATGACAGTGTGGCGCTTTCGTACCAGCAGCGTTATATCTATTTAGTCAGTGGTTGGCATAACGATGGTAATGTTAACTTAGTACAAATGTATGATACGCAAACAGATACTTGGCAACAGGCTTCGCCATTTTTAGGTCAACCGGTGTTTGGTCAAGCGGCGGCAATTAGTGGAAACACTATATTGGTGTGTGATGGCGTTAAAACACAGGCGAATGCTGATAAGCGTCGTTCTTTTGCTGCGGTTGCACAGTGTTTAAAAGGTACAATTGATGCTAATAACCCATTAAAGATAGATTGGCGTACCGTGCCACACCCAACAGGTGTTGCCCATTACCGTATGGCAGCAACCAGTTTTAATGGCGACATTTATATGATGGGCGGCTCAGATAACCCATATAACTACAATGGTATGGGGTACGATGGTAAACCAGCGCCAGCGAGTGATCATGTTTGGCGCTTTGATGTTGATAAAAGCACGTGGCAAGTGATGCCAAAAGCCGATACCGCGAGTATGGATCATCGAGGTTTATTAGAGCACCAAGGAAGTTTGTATCGTCTGGGTGGTATGGATAATAATCAACAAGTGACAGCCGATGCACTTGCTTACAAGGTAAAGTTATCTCTATGAATACACTCTATATTACAGGGGCGGGAGTGAGTGCCGCTAGCGGTATACCGACCTTTCGTGGCGAAGATGGTTATTGGACCATTGGCAGCAAAAATTATACGCCGATGGAAATGGCAACGCGTGCTATGTACGAAAATAATCCCCGCGAATTTTTAGCTTGGTATTATCATCGTTTTGCAACCTATCGCCATCACGGTCCCAATGAGGTACATCATTGGTTGAGTGATAAAAATCTCATTACACAAAATATCGATGGTCTTGATGGCAAAGCTGGTAACACCGATTTTATTGCTATTCATGGTCGCCTAGATCAAATGACACTGTTTCACCATCAAGGTGACGATGTGATGGCTTTTAACGCGCCGTGGGATAATGTCAACGAAGTCAACCTCCACAACTCCTTGCTTGAGGTGTTCAATATCAATAACGAAAGCCCCAAGCTCAACGAATCCTTTAAGCCTTACGTGTTGTTATTTGATGAATACTACACTGAGCTTTATCGAATCTCTGAGGCGCAACAGCGCATGCTGGATGCCGATAAAATCGTCTTTATTGGCACCTCGTTTAGCGTCAATATTACCCAAATGGCACTCGATATTGCACGCAGTCAAGGCACGCCAATTGAAGTAGTAGACCCAGATCCTACTCACGTATTTCATCCTAATGTGACATACCACAAGATGACAGCGCTTGAGTATGTTCAGCAGCAAGGATAAAAATAGGCGCTTTAATTAAGCGCCTTATTTGATTATTGTTTTTCAGCTTTGGTTGCAGTGATGTTTAACCGAGCTTGTAAGGGGTCCGGTAAAAACTCTGCAGTCCCTGATTTATTCATTTGCAGTATAAAAGATTCATCATTTTTATATGCTTGCCAAGTAGGTAACCCTGGGCCATTTGGTGTGCCTAATTTAATAAAATTAGTCACATAACGGTGCATTATTTTAGCGGCTTGCTTATCTTGTTCAGTGGTTACATGCCCATATTTCGCTGCCACAGTATTAAAAAAGTACGGAATTTCGCTAGCGTGCTCTGCACCGGGTTTATCTAAAGTTTGCGCTACATAACCAAAACGATACAAAAAGGCATCGTTACCCATATCTGTCACACGTTTTGCAACGAACCTTGCGGGCTCTTGCATTAACGCATCTTGACCAACTTGGTAATTGAGTAAAGGCAATGGCGTTTCGCCGCTTGCATCGTAAGTCATTTTTGCTTGTGTACTGTGTGGAGCAAAACTTGCGAATAGCGCTTCTTTAGAAGCAAAATTAGCAAAGCCTAAATCCATATCTGTTGTGCCAACCATGGTCGCAACATGGCTAAATGTGCCTTTACTCAAGCGTGCTTCTGCCGCCGAATTGATGATAGTGCCATCAATAATTGGCCCGCCAACGTAAGTAGACTCATCATTATTTTGTCGATTTAATGTGCTCAAATTTAGGTTATCAACCACCTCTTCGGCAGATAACTCACGTAGTGCAGCAAGGGCATTTTCATCTCTGCCTAAAATGGTGTGTTGCTTGGCAAAGTTTTCGCCAATTTTTTCGGCGCTTAATACGGTGTCATCATCACTAGTTAGAGGCAACTGCTTAAATAGTTCTCGTCCGCCCGCTGACATAATAATCGCTTGCTGGAATAAGCCATTAGCAGCAGGGGTTTGCATCATCGCGTGTACCGATGCGCCTCCTGCAGATTCACCCATGAGTGTCACTTTTGCAGCATCACCACCAAATTGAGCGATATTTTGTTTCACCCATTCAAGGGCCGCAATTTGATCCATCAAAGCGTAATTGCCCAGTGCATCGTTCTCAAAACGACTAAGAGCAGGGTGCGCAAAAAAGCCAAATCTGCCTAGGCGATAATTAAAGCTAACAAAAATAACCCCTTGTTTAGCAAAGCTTTCACCCGAGTAAACAGCGGGTGATGCGCCACCATTTACAAAGCCACCCCCGTGTATCCATACCACAACGGGATAAGGAGCATCGCTGTGTTTAGTGGGTTTAAACACATTTAAATAAAGGCAATCTTCCGAAGGGGTTGTTGTAAGCGGTGCAGCGTCGGCTGCAAACGGCTTTTGCATGCAGTCAGGCGCGTAATCGTTTAGTACTTTTACATATTGCCACTTAGGCACAGGTTGCGGTGCTCGCCAGCGTAACTCTCCTACCGGAGCTGCTGCATATGGAATGCCTTTATAGGCAATAAAACGCCCTTCTTTTTGCCCTTGGATGAGCCCGCCAGTGACGGCAATATGATCAGATTGAGGTTGTTCTTGGCAGCCTTGCAAAAATACAGCAGAGCCTAATATAAAAGATGAGTAAAAAATCGATTTGAGAATACGCGATGTCATAACAAAGCCTAGGCTGTTTGGGTAAGGCTTATAATATTAACATATTCAGATAGTAACAACGAGAAAACCAGCATAGCTACAAGGGGAGGCTATGCTGGTTTTAGTATTTGGCTAAACCACGCGGAGCGTTGTTGTTTAAAAAGGCCAAGCAGGCCTTTTATCACTTGGGCAGAAGTGAGCCAAATTAGATCAACCTTAGAAGCGTGTGCGAATACCTAGTGTAATACGACGCTCAAAGATATTTTGAGTTATCACATTATCTGACCACTGTGCGTAAATATCTTCTTTTTCTTCGGTTAAATTACTGACAGATGTATAAATACTGGTATCTTCAGCTAACTCATAGCCAGCATAGAGATCGTAGTACAAGGTGCTTTTAGTCCAAAATGGCATCACACCTTCACCCATAGCTGAACTTAAGCTATCTAAACGATCACTACGATAGTTTGCTGCTAAACGAAGTTGTAATGGGCCTTTTTCGTACCACAGAACAGCATTTGCTGATTTTTCTGAGTTGTCTTGGATTGGTAAGCTTTTGCCATATACATCAACGTTAGCGCTATCACTTGGTGCGTAAGTAAAGTTAAGTGATGTACCTAAACCATCAAATGGTGCTGGTAAGAAATCAAATGCTTGTTGATACGTTAATTCGAAGCCTTTAATTTCACCACCTTCACCATTAATTTCAGTAGTAACAGGTACTTCACGACGAATCACCCCATCAATATCAGGTAAGCCCATCATCACAGTACCATTTTCAACAAAAGACTCAATATCCATTAAGAATGCTGAGAGACTTAATAAACCACTTTCATTAAAATACCATTCAGCTGATAAGTTATAGTTTGTAGCGCGCCAAGGCTCTAGGTCAGGGTTACCATTTTGGCGACCCTGAACCGCAACTAGTAAATCAGGACTCACACCAAGTTCAGCGGCAAGAACATCACCAGCACGAGTACGGCCCACACTTATACCCCCAGCAAGTTTACCAATGTCCAGCGTTGTCATTGTTTTGCCGTAACCAGCACGTAAAATAATATCTTCAGTCAGATTTAAATTAAAGTTCATTGATGGTAAAAAATCTGAGTAATCACGATTTAACCATTTTTCACCTGTTTTCTCGCTAGCAGTACATAGTGAGCACGGACGTGCTGAGCCTAGCTGGTTTTGTAACATGTCGAGTTCAGTTTTGATGTATTGTGCACCAAGATTCGCGGTGTAGCTCATATCACCAAGTTCACCCGTAAAATTGAACTTAAAGTATGCTGATTGTGTTTGCTCTTTTACTTGGTAGGTACGTGATGGATTCGCTAAACGTTTATTACCAGGGTAAATGGCATTTTGAAAAGCCATAGGGTCATCCATTACTTTTGGATCAATCAAGTAAAAGCCTTGATTAGAGCCTCCTGGGCCAAAGTCACTTACTTGGTGTACCCAACCATCCGGTAAATCACTAAAGAAGTTAGTATTGCCAATAGTTAAGTCACCACCAGCTACACTATTTTCACCATCACCATTGGTATCGCCTAATGAGGCACCTGAGTCTTTCCACATAACGTCAGCACTTAAGTCGCCAGTTGTGAATGGGGCAACTAGAATGTAAGTTTCTCGCTCAACATCACGCTTTGATGCTCGAATACCAAAATCAACGTTTGTGAGGTGCTCTGTTGAAAATTCATAGCGACCGTCGATGCGCGCTACATCGAGTGTTGCTTCTTCTTCAAAGTTATTTTCTGAATATGTAGATACTAGGTTATATTGATTGATGTCGCTGCCGAAGCCATCTTCAAATCCGAGCGTGATGTACTCACCGCCACGAGAAAAATCAACTGCAACCGAATCAGGACCAACACCGTTAGGGTTTACTGGTGTTGCACCTGTACCATCATTTCTAAGTAAACCATGTTGTGCACCAGAGGTTAAATAACCGTGAGCAACGTTTTCTGTGTGACCTCGTTCAGCACTGCCGTGAATATAGCGAAACTCGCCAGAAAGAGGGCCATCACCTTGATATTCGAATAACATGCTGACATTAGTTGATTCGCGATCATTCGTTAAGCTCTCTGAGTAAGCACTTACACGGCGAGCCAAAAAAGTAGCATCATTTACAGTATAAATTAGACCACCTTGATCATTGTCTAAGCGTGGAATGAAGCTATCTGAATATGCCCAAATATCGCCGCGAGCATTATCGATCATCATGCCTTGTTTTCTGTCTGCATCATCCATGTTGGTGTAGAAAATATCACCGGTAAACGTCACAGCGTCTGAAATTTGATATTGAACCGTAGTGTTTAAACCTAAACGTTCACGCTCAGTTTCACGGTGCATCACACCATAAAAGCGCTGACTATAGAAGCTATCATTTAAATCACCATCACCGTTAAAGTCGCGAGTTGTTTCATTTTGAATTTCGCTTGATGTCAAAATTGTACCGTTTCGGTAGTTCGCAAGCGTACCTTCATCGTAAGCAGCAGTAAAAATAATCCCAAAGTCATCGTTGTTATAACCTGCAAAAGCAACCAATTTGGGATCTGTTTCTTCTGATAAATTTCCGCGTGTAGCTTCTCCTGTGAATGAGAAAGTAGTCCCTTGCTTTAAATCGAATGGTCGGCGTGTTTTAAGATCTAAAGTGCCCGATATACCCCCTGCCAGCGTATCTGCTTGAGGTGATTTAAGTACGTCAATACCTGAAAGTAGCGCTGCAGGCACATCCGTGAAGTCAGGTTGTAAAGTGGTAATTGAACCCGCACTTAAAAACTGTTCGCCATTTAACAGCGTTGTCACTTGCGGCATACCGCGAACATTGATGGTTGAACCTTCCCCCGCCGAGCGACGAATTTGAATACCTGGAATGCGTTGTAAAGTATCTGCGATCGTTACATCGGGTAATTTACCAATGTCTTCAGCGGTGATTGAATCCATTACACCAGTACTAAAGCGTTTGTTATTTATATCTTGCTTATTACTGGCTGCAATACCACGAACTTCAATGGTTTCGATTTCTTCATTTGTTAAAGAGTTTTGATCTGCAGCAATCGCATTAAAGCTGGTATAACCGCAAATAACAGCAGCAACGGCATTAGCCGTGATGCTGCGACTCAGTTTATGTTGGCGACGGGTTTGAGATTTCATTTTAACGTTCCTCATCCTGTTTATTTTAGGGTAATTATTATTTTCTGTTAATTTGTAACACGTATTGACTGTGCCTATGTTATTAATTAACATTAGATTTAACAAAATTGCAATAACAATTACATTAAAAGCGTTATATTTTTTGTTTGATTTTTAAACTACGGCCATTAACTGGTTGATTTGTAAGCAGGCTTTCAAAATGAAAAAATTTAGTGTCGCAAACCTAGAAACCGTAAATAGAGCTAATAAAGGGCTTGGTAATTACCAAAAGCTATGTTCATCCGGTTGGAATGTCGCTAAGCAAGATGTCAGTTTGCCTTGTTTATGCCTGTATGAATCACGCTTAATAAATAATATTAAGTGGATGGCTGACTATACAAAAAAAAGCCATGTTCTTTTTGCACCGCATGGTAAAACAACGATGACTCCTGCAATTTTTAAAAAGCAACTAGCGGCAGGGGCTTACGCAATAACGGTCGCAACAGTTGCCCAATCACATGCCGCTGTAAAAAGTGGAGCAAAACGAGTGCTAATGGCAAATCAATTAGTGGGCCGTGCTAATTGCCAGCAATTAGATGAGTTGCTTGTTGCTAACGACATAACCTTTTATTGCTTGGTTGATAACCTAGATAATATACGCATGCTTGGTGAGTACTTTGCTAACACTAAGCATACGATTCATATGCTGATTGAGCTTGGTGTATCGGGAGGGCGCTGTGGCGTTGTTGATAGTAAAGAACTGGCATTATTGGTTGCAGAAATAGCTAACTATCAATCGCTTGCATTGGCTGGCATCGAAGTTTATGAGGGAGTGCTATCGCAAACAGAAGCGGTAAGTCAGTTCCTTGAATATGCAGTCGCAACGTGTAAGCAATTAATTGCTGATAACGCATTTGACACACAACAAGTGATGATTACTGCGGGAGGGTCAGCTTTCTATGACTTAGTGTGTGAGGCATTTCACCCTGACAAATTGACTCAAAACATGGTCGCTGTGCTTCGTCCTGGCTGTTATGTCACTCATGATCAAGGTATTTACGAGCAAGCACAGCAGCAAATTTTAGCGCGAAATGAATTGGCATGCTCTTTAGAAACTGAGCTTACCTCATGCTTAGAAATTTGGGCGTATGTGCAATCAATACCTGAACCAGGTCGCGTGATTATTGGTTTTGGTAAGCGAGATGCTGCATTTGATGCGGGGTTCCCAATTCCTTCACTACAGGTCGATCAAAACGGGCAAGTAAGCAAAGCAGATCCCGCTTGGAAGATAGAGAAAATGATGGACCAGCACGCAATGATGAAAGTACCACTCGATTGTACACTTCGAGTTGGCGATATTGTCGCGTTTGCTACTTCACATCCGTGCTTAACATTTGATAAGTGGCGCTACATCAATGTGATTGATGATAGCTATAACGTAGTTGATGTGGTCGAAACTTATTTTTAGGAGATAGACGATTGGATATAGTTTCAAGAATAAAAGAGCGCTTAGGGCATTTGCGCCAATCAGAACAAGCCGTCGCTCAATTGATTTTGGCGGATCTGCAGTTTGCAGCTTCTGCAAGTATTAGTGATTTAGCAGGTAAAGCGAATGTTAGTCATGCATCGATTACCCGCTTAGCAAAAGCACTAGGTTGTAGCAATGTACGTGATATGAAGTTACAACTAGCGCAATCTTTAGCTGTAGGCGAGCGTTTTATAAATGAAAATACTACGCAGCGAGAAGATATCCCCGCTATTTACAAAGCAATTCACGATATTTTAGATATCAACGCAGGGCTAATTAAACAAGCCGATGTCGAGCAAGCTGCCCAATATATTGCCAATAGCCGACATAGCTTAATTTTTGGTGTTGGTGGTGGGAGTTCCGTCGTTGCACAGGAATGCCATAACCGCCTTTTTAGACTAGATATTTTAAGTAATGCCTACAGTGACCCTGTGATGATGCGTATGACGGCGGCAAGTGTTGATGTGAGCGACGTCGTTGTGATGCTATCTCTGACTGGTTGTGCTCGTGACTTGATTGATACTGCGCGTATTGCAAAAGAGTATGGCGCTAAGGTTATCGCAATCTGCCCGCAAAGTGAGTTGGCTGATTTAGCCACGATTCATTTGCCAATCAAAACTAACGAATCTGATTATATTTTTACGCCAAGCACCGCGCGATACGCAATGTTAGCGGCAGTTGATGTGTTAGCAAGTGAAGTCGCTATTTTGACGCAAAAGAAATCTCGCGAAAAACTGCGCCGCATAAAGCATGAGCTTGATCAATATCGTCAAGGACCGGACCGCGCACCGTTAGGAGATTAACTATGCAGTACACTGTCGCACAACCTGTTGATACATTAATTCAAGGTGCTAAAGTATTTGATGGCCTTGGTAACGAAGCGCGTACTTGTGATGTAGCTATAAACGCTGATCGTATTGTTGCCATTGGCGAATTAACGTCATTATTAGCAAATGAAGTTATTGATGCTAAAGGCCTATGCCTTGCTCCAGGGTTTATTGATGTTCACACGCACGATGACCTTGAAGTACTACGCAATCCAAATATGGCTGCAAAAATCAGTCAAGGTGTCACTACCGTAATCACAGGAAATTGTGGGATCAGTGCAGCCCCTGCAATTGTTAAAGGATGCGCCCCCGATCCGATGAACTTACTTGGCGCAGCCAGTGAGTTTAAATTTGCCAATATGGCTGATTATATAACAGCAATTCAAAGCGCACCTTCGAATGTCAATGTAGCCGCTTTAGTTGGTCACACAACACTTCGTAATAATGTAATGGATGATTTATTACGCGCGGCGACTGAAAGCGAAATTACCCAAATGTGTCAGCAGCTTGAAAGTGCATTAAATGCTGGCGCGCTGGGGTTAAGTACCGGGCTTGCCTATAAAAATGCGAATTTTGCCACAACTGATGAAGTTCAAGCGTTTGGGCCGGTGCTAAAAGCACATAATGCGTTGTACACAACGCATTTGCGCACCGAATTTGATGCAGTGCTGGACGCTATGGATGAAGCATTTGCGATGGAAAAGCTGTTTGAAATTAAGGTGATCATTTCTCACCTCAAGTGTGCGGGTAAAAATAACTGGGGACGCGCGCCTGAGTTAATCGAACGGTTTTCAGTTCAGGGAGCGCATTCTCGTTGTAGTTGTGATGCGTATCCTTATGCAGCTAGTTCAAGTACATTAGATTTAAAACAAGTGACAAGTGATTTTGAAATTTTTATCACGTGGTCAGAACCACATCCAGAAATGGCCGAGCGCTCACTACAAGAGATTGCTGATGTTTGGCAGTTATCATTAATTGATACCGCTAAAAAGCTGCAACCAGCGGGCGCTGTGTACCATGGTCTGAACGAAAAAGACGTAGCAATGATACTCGCTTTTGATAAAACCATGATTGGTTCAGATGGCCTCCCTTGTGACCCTCACCCACATCCACGTTTATGGGGATCTTTCCCTCGTGTGTTAGGCAAATACGCTCGCGAAGACGGTATTTTTTCACTTGCGACAGCGATCCATAAAATGACAGGGTTAAGCGCAAGTAATTATGGTTTAACCGATCGTGGTGAAATTGGCTTAGGCAAGTTTGCTGATCTGGTTCTTTTTGACAGCGATGCCATTTGCGATAACGCCACATTTATTAATTCCGAATTGCCGGCTTCAGGCGTCCATCGTGTATGGACCAACGGGCAGGCAACATTTCTTAATGACCAAGTTGTGCCTGCACACTCGGGCAAATTTTTAACATCAGTTGGAGAATAACATGATCAGACGTATTGGTATTGAAGGTGGTACAGGCACCGGTGGACAGCATTTACCTTTTGCTCGAGCGATAGAAGCAGGTGGTTGGTTAATGGTTTCGGGGCAGACACCAATGAAAGATGGTGAAGTTGTTGAAGGTGGGATAATTGAGCAGTCGCGTTTAGCGATTCAAAACTGCATCGATATTATGGATGAGGCTGGTTATGGTCTTGAGCATGTGGCGCATGTAAAAGTGATCTTGACCGACTCTCGCTATTTTCAGTCGTTTAATAAGGTATTTAAAGAATTTTTTGGCGAACATCCGCCGGCACGTATTTGCGCAGTCGCAGATTTGGTTGTTGACTGTAAAGTCGAAGTTGATGTGACTTGCTATAAAGCACCTTAAAAAATATTAAAGCGTTCAACAGCAAAGGCTGTTGAACGTAAAAAGCACGAAACGAAATTATAACTATAAGCACCAAGCCAAACAGCAAGTAATCATAATAATGAGGCTTAGGTGAAGCAGGATGTCGTATGAAGTGGCAATTATTAATGGCCTTTTTAGGTTATCTGATTTTTATGATCTGGTTTGGCTGGTGGGTTAGTCGTAACAGCAAAACGGGTGACGATTTTCTTTTAGGCGGACGAAACCTTCCTCTCTTTTTAACCTTAGGTACCACCGTTGCAACTATGGTAGGAACAGGCTCATCGATGGGGGCCGTAGGGTTTGCCTACAGCAATGGTTGGGCTGGCATGATATATGGGCTAGGAGGTGCGTGCGGCATTTTGTTGCTGGCTAAACTGTTTGCGCCGGTTAGAAAACACGAATTTATGACAATGAGCGAAGAAGTATCGTTTTATGTCGGTGCCAACCCACTTGTTAAAAATACGATTGCTATTTTCATTTTTGTAGCCAGTATCGGTTGGCTTGGCGCGCATATATTGGGTGGTGGTATGTATTTGGCTTGGTTAACAGGTTTATCGCCGCTCAGCGCTAAATTATTTATCGCACTTGGTTTTAGTATTTATGTCGTTATTGGTGGTTATGTAGCCGTTGTATGGACTGACTCTATTCAAGCGCTTGTGTTGTTTATTGGGTTTTTCTTGATGGCGGGTGTCGCGCTGTATCAAGCAGATGGTTTAGTCGCCATAAATCAAGCACAACCTTTATTAAATCAAAGCTTTTTATCGTTAGATAAAATAGGTGTAGTGCATGGGGTTTCGTTATTTTTTGCCGTGTTGGTTGGCGTTTTAGTCGCGCCTTCATTTCGTCAACGTATTTATTCTGGCAAGCATGTGAAAAGTATCCGGCAGTCGTTTTATTTATCAGGCGGCTTATATCTGCTTTTTGCAATCGTGCCAGCGATTATTGGTATGGCTGCATACAAACTAAACCCATCACTTGAAAACAGCGCATTTTCTTTCCCTTACATGGCCTTTGAACTACTTCCATTTGGCTTAGCTGCGTTGGTTATTATTGCAGGGCTCTCAGCCACTATTTCTAGTGCCAGCTCAGATGCTATTGCAGCTGTTAGTGTGCTTATACGTGATATTTATATGCTGGTATTTAAACGGATGCCGCATGCAAGTGAAGTTATAATGCTTTCGCGAATTGGCCTGGTGCTAACTATTGGTACCGCGTTGTTATTAGCGTTACTTACCAATGATGTGATTGGTTACATAACCAATATGATTGCCACTTTGATGTCGGGATTATGTGTTTGTGTACTACTTGGGCATTTTTGGCCTCGCTTCAATTGGCAAGGAGCAATGACAGCCTTGTTCGTGTCATTCCTTGTATCGATGGCAGTCATTTCAACACCGAGTTGGCAAGCTTATTGGAGTAATCCAATTATTCCAGCGACAACTGCTTCAATGCTTCTTTCGGTATTTGTAACGCTCATTACTCCAAAACAAACATGTGATAGTGAACAAGCATTAGCAATTTTAAATGCACAAAGAGAGGCGATGCATCATGATTAAAATCGCATTTTTTGGTGAAGCTATGCAGGAATTAAATGACGAGCACGTACTTCGCTTTGGTGGTGATGTTTATAACACTGCAGTGTACTTTAAACGCCTAGCACCACAGGCAGATGCACACTTTGTTAGTGCTATCGGTATTGATGAAATAAGCCAAGCTGCCCAGACGCTTTGGCGACAGCAAGGGTTATCACTTTCGTTTGTGCAAACGTCAACGGATAAAACATTAGGCCGTTATGGAATTACAACTGACAATCATGGTGAGCGAAAATTTTGTTATGCACGAAGTGACAGCGCTGCCAAACAATTTTTTCAGTTAGATACGCAACATAACTTTATAGAGTCGTTGAGATCTACACACTTTAGCCATTGTTATTTATCAGCAATTAGTCTCGCTATTTTAGATACAGCTAAACGGCAGTTATTACTCGATGCGTTAGATGACTTTAAGCGTGCAGGTGGCAAAGTGATTTTCGACAGCAACTACCGCTCGGTTCTTTGGCAATCTGAGCAAGCAACTCCGTTTTATTTAACCGCTTACAACCTTGCTGATTATTTATTTGTGACTGACGATGATCATTATGGCGTTTTTGGTCAATGTGATGAGAAAGGAATAGTCAGCTTTTATCAACAATTTTCTAATAAACTGGTGATTATTAAGCGAGGTGTAGCCGATACTTTAGTGTTCAATAACAAGGAAATACAACGCTTTGCTGTGCCAAAAGCTGAGCATGTTGTGGATACCACCTCCGCTGGTGATGCCTTTAGTGCTGGTTTTTTAGCTGAATATTTTTACTCGCATGATACACAACAGGCTATAAGTATCGCACAACAATTAGCGCTACAGGTTATCGCTCAAAAAGGAGCGATAGTGCCAACAACAATCCAAATAGCGAATGAGGGTTAAGTAATGACTTATTTTTTACGTTTATTGATGTGTGTTTTATGCGTGACAGGTACAGCCATCGCTAAACCGCCATTGTTGATGCCCATGCCTGTAAGTGTGACAAATCATGATGGTCAACTGCAACTGACATCGAGCCACCTATCTGTCTACCTTAATGAAAAGTACAGAAACTCAAGTAAGTTACTATTTGAAAATGTGGCGTTTTTACAAAATTTTACATCTGTTTCTTGGCAAGATAAGCGCAGTGCTCAGTTAAAAATTGAGGTGGCTGATTGGCTGGATGATATCCCTAGATTAGATGTCGATGAAAGCTATCAATTGATTATTAGCACTGAAGCCATAACACTTAAAAGCCAAACACAATTTGGCATGTTGCGCGGTTTTGCAACGCTCAATCAATTGCTATTTTCAGCAAACACACCTTATCAACTTAATGCAATGACAATCAACGATGCACCCACTTATCCATGGCGAGGGTTGCTATTTGATAGTGTAAGGCATTTTTTACCTATTAGTGATGTTAAACGGACGTTGCGAGGGCTAGCATCGGCAAAGATGAACGTATTTCATTGGCATTTAACCGATGATCAAGGCTGGCGTGTTGCCCTTAAAAGCTACCCGAAATTACACCAAGTTGCATCCGACGGACTTTTTTATACCGCAGAAGAAATCAAAGATGTCGTAGCTTATGCCGCAAGTTTAGGGATCCGAGTTGTACCTGAGTTTGATGTGCCTGGCCATGCGAGTAGCATCGTGCTTGCTTACCCTGAGCTTGGTAGCGGGACAAAACTTGATGGTATAGAGCGTCGCTGGGGGGTATTCAGGCCTTTATTAGATCCAAGTAACCCTAACGTGTATCGGTTTGTTGAAGATGTTGTTAAAGAATTGACGGAGTTATTTCCTGATCATTATTTACATATTGGTGGTGATGAAATAGATGACAGAGATTGGCAAGAAAATACTCAAATACAATTGTTTATGGCCAAGCATAAACTCTCTGATACCCATGCCTTACATGCTTATTTCAATCAGCGCGTTGCAAATATATTAGCTAAATATAATCGCAAGATGATAGGTTGGGACGAGGTGCTTCACCCCAACTTACCCAAACAAACCTTAGTGCAATCTTGGCGTGGCCATCATTCTCTCGCGGCTATTCAAGAAGCGGGGTTCGATGGTTTATTATCGAGTGGTTTTTATATTGATCAACCACAATGGACCAGTTATCACTATCGTAACCACCCAGAACCAATAAAATCAAAAACGCTTTCAGCTAAAGAGGTGATCAACCACTCAACGTTTACTTTGACGCGCTTAAAAGGAAGTTCCGTTAACGGAAAAGTGACGGTATTTAGAGATACTCAATCTTTGTTAGCAGCTTTGGTATCCATAGAAGGAAAAGGGCGTTTCATTACTGACCAAGCTTTGCAAAAAGAGCATGGTTTTGAGTTATTGATAGACACGTGGATGGGGCCTACTAAGCTTTTTGTCGGAAAAACTACAAGTAATCAAGCTGCATTTGTTGGTAATACTCCATACGAGATGAAAAGCAAGTCAGAAAACAAACCAAGCTTAAGGGCACTTAATAATGCTCTTCACGAAGAACAAGGTAAAGATAAAGGCGGCAGGGTGTTGGGCGGTGAAGCAACGTTATGGGCTGAACTTTTAACGACTGAAAGTCTAGATACGCGTTTATGGCCTCGTTTATATGCCATTGCAGAGCGATTTTGGTCGCCAAAAACGCAAGTAGATGAGCGAGATATGTACCGTCGCTTAGTGGTGATGGATAAGTTTGCTTTGCTACATGGTGGTAAACATAAGCAACAACTTAATGAGCGGTTAAATACATTGTTAGACGACAATGTAACTCAAGATGAAATTGCTAAATTATTAAAATTTAGTGAATTTTTAGAGCCTGCACATTATTACACCTTGCATCACCTAGCTTATTTACGTGATGAGTATCACCATGGAGCTCCCCTAGATAAACTAGTAGATGTGCTGCCAGTTGAAAGCTTAATGCTGCGTGAGTTTGATTATAGTGTAGATGACTATATGCAGACATGTTCTAAATCTCTTGAGACTTCATTGCAATTTCAAGTTGATGAATGGCGTGATTTTATTAAGCATAACAGGTACTTAATTGAACGAGTTGCAGAGTGGAAAAACCCCTACCTACAAATTAAAAACGCGCTACAGTCAAAAGAGTCACAGCCCATTATTAATAATAATGGCACGATAGCTCAGTTAGTGGCTTCATTAAATCAATATCACAAAGTGTCTTCGCTTTGCAAAAATAGTGGTTAATGAGTAAATCAAAAGAGCGTTAGTTTCGGGTTTTATTCTGAGCTAACGCTCTATCTGTAGAGATAAGCGGTACTTTTTTTGATGTGAATCTTTTTCTTACTGGGCTAAACTTTAGCTAAGTACCTTAACAACTGGTGTTTCAATGTGGTTTAGTAAAAATAAAGATCAACTCATTGATGCTTTGCAGCATGATGTTGATAGAAGTCAGCAATATTTAGCTGGGATCAGAGAAAATATTGCTTATATCGAATTTACACCAGATGGAACTGTTCTCGAAGCCAATGATTTGTTTTGTAAAACAATGAAAGTGCAAGCGGGCGATATTATTGGTCAGCATCATCGTAAGTTTTGTGCGCCTGAATATAGCAGCTCAAAAGAGTATCAAACGTTTTGGCAAGATATCGCTAAAGGCCAAGCCAAGTATGGGGTTTTCTCGCGCATAAATGGTGCTGGCGAAGATATTTGGCTGCGTGCAACCTATTTTCCCGTTCGCGGTGATGATGGTAAGGTGCGCTGTGCAATTAAGTTCGCTTCAGAGATTACTAAAGAAGTCGAAAAACTTGATGAAATGTCGGCAATCTATGATGCCGTAAATAAAAGCACCGCGATGATCCGCTTTACACCGGATGGTCATATTATTTCTGCAAATGATATTTTCTTAAATGTCGTTGGTTACAGTCTTGCTGAAATTCAAGGTCAGCATCACAAACTGTTTTGTTATGACGACTTTTATCAAAAGAACCCCAACTTTTGGCAAGAGTTGGCGAACGGGCGCATTTTTTCTGGGCAATTTTCTCGTAAAAAACGTGATGGCAGCCCGCTTTATTTAGAGGCAACCTATAACCCTATTTTTAATAAACAGGGTAAAGTGACACAGATCATTAAGTTTGCATCTGATGTCACCGCTAGAGTTAACAGCACCGAAGAAGTGAAACATGCAGCAGAAAATGCCGGCCACACGTCTGAAGAAACCTCGCAAGTCGTGACAAATGGTCAGCAACGAATTTTAAGCAGTGTTGCGTCATCAAAAAAAGTGAGCGAGCAGGTTCATCAAACCCGCGAGCTGTCGGATGTGTTAGCGCAGCAGTCATCACAAATAGGTGAAATTGTAACAACCATTAATAGCATCGCAGAGCAAACAAACTTACTAGCCTTAAATGCAGCGATTGAAGCTGCCAGAGCCGGGGAGCATGGTCGTGGCTTTGCGGTGGTTGCCGATGAAGTAAGAAATTTATCGCAACGTACTTCTGTGTCGACCAGTGAAATATCAGGCTTAATTGGAAAGACGCAAGAAATCGCAGCAAAAATGACGGCTCTTATTGAAGAAATTGAAGCTCTGTCTGGTGAGTCTCAGCAAAATGTTGAAGAAGTCAGCATGATCATGGAAGACATTAAAACCGGTGCAGATAAAGTGGTAGATCAGATATCCAAAGTAATTATTCGTTACGATACACTTTAAAGTAAAAAGCCCGCAGTGCGGGCTTTTTAATGGGGTATTAATTACAATATTATTCAGAAACAGTGAAAGATACGTCTAAGTCTTCACCCGATGTTACTGTAATTGGTTTTACTTGATAAAGCGTAAATGCTTCGTCTTGGGTTTCAACGTCATCGATGTGCGCAGCGCAGGTATAAGCAAGTTGGTAGTCACCTGGTTGAATGAACGCAAGTTCAAATTCGTATTGGTTATCTTCGCTATCGAAAACAACATCCGCCGTTGCAAGAGGTGCATCTAATGGTGTTTCATCTTCGTTAACTTCATAGTTGTCCATTGGCATTTCAACATCGCTGCTGTATAGGTAAACAGCATGACCGAATGAGCCATCTTCTAGTGCGATATCTATATTATCAGTTTCACAGTTAGCGATAAGTACATCGCTTACAGTGCCTTCGATATCTTCAGATTCAGCAAGGTTTTCTAAGCGAACACCGCGTGGCTTTAAAAAGATCTCTTCACTATTTTGTGGATCAACTAGTGACTTTTTAAGGTCAAATTCAATAACAAAGTCGTTACCAGCTTGGTTAAGGGTAAAGCCATCCAGTTGGATTTCACCGATACCATCGTTGCCTTTACGTTTAACAACCAGTGGTGCAATGCTGTCATCTTCGTAAACAACATGCGAAGTCATGGTTAAATCGTTTGTGTCACCATTGATAACATCTGCACGGATCCATTGATAATCGCCAGCAGCTACTTCTTCATCTTCTAATAAAGAAAATACATCATCACCTGTATAGTCTAATAAGTTAACCATTTCAGGCATGGTTTCATCATCATCTTCACGGGTCTCAAAAGTGAACTCTTCACCACCTTGGGTTTTCAATGTGATTGAATCAAACACAACATTAACAGCTTTTAAACCTGTTACAGGTGCATCAGACACACCTAACGTGAACTGTGCAGTTTGCGGCTGAGGATCAACCGAATCGTTCTTGTCGTCATCGGAGCCACAACCAACAAGTGCAAATAAAACAGCGCTGCTAAGTAATGTAGTTTTAAAGTTCATCGTTTCTTCCCTTTGTGTTCTAAAAATTTACTAATAGTGTAATAACTAAAACTTAATGTAACTTGAATTGCTAGTAGTAAGTTTCGAATAACACTTTTGTACCTTTTATGTAACAAGTTGAAAGCCGAAAAAACTACTAATAAAAAATTAGACTGCTTTTATGTAAATCCATTTTTCTTCCACATTTTGCTGACACCATGACAAAAAATAAGAACCTAGGAACGAAAATGAAGGTTATTGACTTAGAAAAGCGCTACGATAATGACTTGTTCGATTGGTTAAAGAACTTACAAAAAACCAATGATTTTTGTTAAGCAGGCCGCAATGCCTGCTTAACCATTGATCAGCTATTAGGTTTTATAACGGCTTACATTTTGTTCTAACTGCGTTGCCGTGTCTGTTAGTTCATGCATGTATGACGTTGCTACATCGGTATCATTAGCGGTTTTGTTAGCAATATCGACAATGGTCGTCATGTTTTGATTAATCGCTTCAGATACTGATGTTTGCTCTTCAGCGGCGGTGGCAATTTGTGCATTTTGTGATGTGATGGTATTAACCGAAAGCAGTACTTCATTAAGCGCTTTTTCGACTTCGCCCGCCTCATTAACACTGGTTGCACTGCCTGATTTAATTGACTGCATAATGCTATTTACAGTTGTTGTTCCTTGCTGAACTTGCTCAATCATTGCCTCTATTTCATGAGTACTATCTTGCGTGCGTTTTGCAAGAGTTCGCACTTCATCAGCCACCACTGCAAAGCCACGACCTGCTTCACCTGCTCGGGCAGATTCAATAGCTGCGTTCAGTGCCAGTAGATTTGTTTGCTCGGCAATATTTCTGATCACATCAAGCACACTGCCAATTTGACTCGATTGTTGATTAAGCTGATCCACCGCATTAGCCCCTTCATCAACTTGTTTGGCAAGGCCATTAATCACTTTTATGGCAATGAGCAATTGATTGTTAGCTTGCTTAACTAAATGATCGGCATGTTCAGCAGCGGTTGAGGCCTCTTGGGCGCTGCGGGCAACTTCCATTGACGCCGCCGACATTTCGTTTATTGCGGTTGCAACTTGCTCACTTTCTTCATGTTGACGATTAATACCAGAATGCATATTGGCAAGTAGCTCGTTGAGTTTGTGTGACGCTTGATTCATCGATTGCGATGATTGGCGAATATCAATAACCATCTTACCAACGTCATCGGCAAAGCGGTTAAACGAACTACCAAGCTTGCCCAGTTCATCGTCTCGTTTCACCATTAAACGTTGGGTTAAATCGCCATCACCTTGTGATATATCGTTCATTGCTAGTACGGTTGTGTGCAAAGGGCTAGTAATACTGCGCGATACTACCACTGCAATCGCTGCGGTAATTGCAACTGCGAATATTGAAGCGATAACTGTGTTTATAAAGGCATTATCGATACCTTCATTAACCCGTTGTTCTGTTACTGCAACTTGTTGCTCAAGGCCACTGATCCAAAAGCCGGTTCCTAGTACCCAATTCCATTTTGGTAGTAAAGCGGCATAACCGAGTTTAGGGTTTACACTGCCATTGGTATTTTTCCAAGAATACTGCACATAACCACCGCCTTTCTTCGCAGCATCAATCAGCTCTCGTATCAGATAAACCCCATTAGGATCTTTAAAATCATATAGGTTTTTACCCTCAAGTGAGGCGTTAACGCCATGGGCAATATTGACACCTTTTACATCATAAACAAATACATAGCCTGTATCGCCAGCATCATCAAAACGCAAATTACGCAATATGCTTTTTGCTTGGTTTTGCAGCTGTTCAGTATTAAAGCCATCATCTTGTGCGATGAGATGAGCAATCGAACTCATGGCAATTTTTTGATAGTTACTGACTTCGGCCTTTCGGTCGTTTTCCATTTGTGTAGCAAAACTTTCAACGGTTTGCGCACCACTGTGTTTTGACTGCACATAATTGTAGAGTGTCAGCATTATTGCAATGAGTAGGGGGGGAAGTAGGGCTAGAAAAAGTACCCGTTGCTGTATTGATAGCGCCATTTATCGCTCCTAATAAAAATCCGCAGTACTAGTTTAGTACTTTTATAGATTTTTATTAGTCGACTTTATGATTATATCAATTGGCTATAAAAGCAGATCTAGGCGACCTGCTTATAAAAATACACCGTTGCGTCAAATTCACCGGATGAACTTTTCGCAAAACCAGGAATAGTGCCAGCTTCAATATAATCGAGTTTTCGATACAAATATGAAGCAGAGTCACCTTGACGGGTATCAAGTACCAATAATTGAATACCTAAGATACGGGCGTCAGTTTCTAGGCTATTCATCAATTGTTTTGCAATTCCTTTGCCTTGATATTCGCTGTGTACCATGAGCTTTTCTACCTCGCCGCGGTGAGTGCCATTGGCTTTGGCGCACAAAGAAAGCTGCACTGAGCCAATCACCGTATCACCATCAAGGGCTAGATAAAGCCTACGGTAAGGCGTTGCTAAATCGCCATCGACCCCTTGCCAGTAGTCATGTGCTGACTCTAATGATAGCGGGGCAATAAAGCCAATTGATGCGCCACTGGCAACGCTATCAATCAGTAAACGATTGAGTGATTTAGACACCCCTTTAATAGAGTGTACAGCTTTAATTTTCATTATTTATTCTTGTTGAAATGGATACACAGAGCCTAAGTTAAGTAAGCTGGTTAACTCATCAAGTGCCTGGTAGCTTTCGGTTAAAAGCATTGGATCGGCAAAGTCGTCGCTACTTAACGAGTCACGGTAATGCTTATTCGCCCAACCCACTAATTGGTTATATTTTTCTTCGCTGAATCGTACACCCGGATTGACCGCGGCTAGTTCGTCAGTATTGAGCGCAACACGCAAGCGTAAACAAGCAGGCCCACCGCCATTTTGCATGCTTTGGCGCAAGTCAAAAAAGCGCACTTGCTGAACTGGGTTATCTGCCAAAATCATTTCTTGAATGTAATCGTGAACAGCTTGATTAAGCTGACATTCTTTAGGTGCAACCAGCATCATGCTGTCATCACTTAAGGTAATTAATTGGCTATTAAATAAATAGCTGCCTACAGCATCTGTAATGTTCACTTTATTGGTTGGCACTTCAATAATATGTAGTGGCTTGTTGCCAAGGTAAGCTTGTTTAATTTGTTTTAGCGTATCAGCTTGATGCAAAAACGCTTGTTCGTGACATAAAAGTACATTGCCATTGGCTACAGCGATTACATCGTTATGAAAGACACCTTGGTCTATCACATCAGGATTTTGTTGAATAAATAACTGATTCTCTGGCTTTAGCTGATGTAAACGAGCAATTGCTTGCGAAGCTTCAAGAGATTGTCTTGCAGGAAATTTAACGGGTTTTGGTAAGGCGCTATTAAAGCTACTTGCCCCATAAACAAAGATCTCAAGCCCTGCATCTGCATGGCTGTCGCATAATCGATTATGATTTGCGGCACCTTCATCACCAAAAAAGCCTTGATCAGGTAAGTGTATATGATGGCTAAAGTAACGCTCATCGTTAAACATGGCTTTTAATAAAGCCGTAGTTGTAACGGGTTCTAACGAGCGGTGAAATTTGTTATTTAAGTTAGCAGCCGTAAAGTGCACTTTGCCATCAAGCGTATCGACTGAAGGCGAGATAGTGCCAGCATTGGCTGTCCACATGGCCGATGCACTGTAACAAGCTCGCAGTAAAATAGGGTCGGCTTTAAATGCTTTTTCAATAATCTGGCTATCGCTGCCTGTAAAACCTAAACGCTTTAGCACATTAATGTCGGGGCGAGCATGGGGTGCAAAAATACCTTGTTCTAGGCCTAATTCGTGCATCGCCTTCATTTTTTCAAGGCCTTGTAGCACGGCCTCTTTGGGGTTTGAATGCGAAGAGGCGTGACTTAGTGAAGCGACATTGCCATACGATAATCCCGCGTAATTGTGAGTAGGCCCCACTAAGCCATCAAAGTTTACTTCTACTGCGTGCATACTTAATCCATCATTATTGTGCGTGTATTTTAACCATACAGAAGTTATTTAGCTGAAGCTAGCTAACTCCATTTCTACATTACGTAGACTTTGTTGAAGGCGCTTCTGAGTGGCAATTAAATACGCTTTTTGTTTGTTCTGTTTAACTTGTTGCTGTCGTGCGGCTTTGTATAACACACGCTTAGGAATGTCGTACTGCTCAGACGCTTCGGTGATTGTCAGTTGGTGAACCGAAATTTTTTTAAGTGCTTCAATAAATGCGGGGTCATTATTTAACATAGCGACGCTCCAAATCAGCCACATTATGCGGATCGTTTGCTTCATGCATATGCCATGTGCTGATGTCTAATCGCCAAAGTAGATAAAGAGTGTGAAAGAAGTTAGTCACGTTAGTCTCCTTGTTAGTGCCAGTTCATACTCACTATTGGAAGATCTGTGCCAAACCTTTATTAAATTTAAATGCATTAAAAATCAATTGGTTAATGTTAGGCGGTAAGGGCGTCCCTAAAAACAGGCACTAAAATAGTGAAAGGCAAGCGTAGTAATGCACTTTAATGATGCGTGTTTGTATTATTGAACGAGGAAGTACGCGATGTGAAATCGCTGCTCGTATCTCGTTTTTCGAAACTTTACTCTCGTAACTTGAATCTTAATTTTTTGTTTCGCGCGCCAAGCAAGCGTGACGCCTACGGGTAGCAGCGGCTTTTTGCCGCGATAGATATTGGTGGGGTAGGGGCGATACGAGAATGAAACGCGATGTAAAATCGCTTCTCGAAACTTTACTCTCGCTAACTTTCCCCTCGCAACTCGTACCTCGTAACTTTCCCTTCGTTACTCAAACCCTTCCAACACAAGCTTTCCGCGAGCTTTGTGAGATTCTAAAATCCCATGGGCTTTAACAAGGTTTGCTACGTTTATCTTACCTAAATGCTCACCCAATGTTGTTTTGATTGTGCCGTTATCAACTAAGCTAGCAAGCTCTGAAAGAAGCTGATGTTGGGCAATCATATCATCGGTTTGGAACATTGAGCGGGTATACATAAACTCCCAATGCAACGAAATACTTTTACGCTTTAACTTTAAAATATCAAAGCTTGCAGGGTCGTCGATCAGTGCCAATTTACCTTGTGGCTTGATCACTTCCATAATGCTATCAAGATGTTGGTCGGTGTGCGTTAAGCTCACTACGTAATCAAATTCACTCAGGTCGGCCGCAAGACGTTGCTCGTTAAGGTTTTTGCTATGATCAAGCACATGATCAACACCTAAATCTTTAAGCCAGTTGGCGCTTTCTTCTCGTGCGGCGGTACCAACAACTGTTAAATTGGTAAGCTGCTTGGCAAGTTGCACTAAAATTGAGCCTACACCACCGGCTGCACCTATCACTAATACAGAGGCTGGCTTATTGTTTTGAGACTTTTCAATCTGTAAGCGGTCAAACAATAACTCCCATGCGGTGATACTGGTTAATGGCAGGGCGGCTGCTTCACTATTACTAAGGCTTGTTGGTGCAAGACCGACAATGCGTTCATCAACAAGTTGCAGCTCAGCATTACTGCCTTGGCGCGTTAAGTCGCCAGCATAAAACACACGGTCACCGGCATTAAATAACGAAACCTTGTCGCCAACAGCTTTAACCGTCCCCACAGCATCCCAGCCAATAACTTTGTAGCCAGTGTCTGGTGACACATTAGCGCGAATTTTAGTATCAACGGGGTTTACTGAAATTGCTTCTACGGCTACAAGAATGTCGTGACCTGTAGCAACGGGATCAGGTAATTTAATCGCTTGTAATGATGAGTCCGATAACGTTGGGGTTGCTGTAGTGTATCCAAATGCTTTCATGATGGTGTCCGTATTGATGAGTTTTGAACACTATAGCGCATCTAGTTTTATTAAAAAGCTGTGTAATCCAAATTCACTTTCAAATAATTTTTGTTAATTAAGGTCACTATTTACTAAATCGAGTAATTCAATCAGTTGCAGTGCTTGTTGTTCGTTAATGCTTGGGAAGCGACAACGAATTTGCGACGGTATATCGGCAGCTTGATCTTGCATTGCCTTGCCTTTGGCTTCGAGCTGCACGAGTCGTTTGCGTTTATCTTGGCTATCTTTAGTGATCGACAACAATGCTTTGTCGCTCATTTTTTTCAAAATTTGCGTCATTGCACCGCCATCAATGGCGGTTTTTTCAAGTAATTCAGCAATGCTGATCTGATCTTTTTCCCACAGCGCCATCATCACTACGTATTGCGGGTAGGTTAAATCTAATTGATTAAGAGAATCTCTATACGCACGGGCAATCCCATTCGACGCCATATATAAGCGGTGGCATAGCTGGTTATCTAATTTTAGTTGTGGGTATTTCATGCACGATCCTCAAAATTCAATACGAGTATTTTAATTTGCATACAAAGTATTTGCAATCCCGAAAAAGCTGATCTAATATATTTTGCATGCAAAGTATATTTTCACTCAATTAGGAGAGTAAACATGAAAGAATTACAAAGCGTGGCATACACAGCAAAAGCAACAGCAACAGGTGGCCGTGAAGGCACAGCAAAATCAGATGATGGTCGTTTAGATGTGGCACTATCAACTCCTAAAGGGTTAGGTGGTGATGATGGTCAAGGTACAAACCCTGAGCAATTATTTGCTGCAGGTTACGCGGCTTGTTTTATCGGTGCATTAAAGTTAGTGGCTGGCCAAGCAAAAGTTAAATTACCAGCTGATACTCATATTAACTCTGAAGTATCTATTGGTCCTATTGAAGGTGGTTTTGGTATTGCTGTTAAGCTTGCGGTATCGGTGGGTGATCTGGATAAAGACACCGCTCTTGCACTTGTTAATAAAGCGCACGAAGTATGCCCATACTCAAACGCAACGCGCGGTAACATTGCTGTTGAATTATCAGTGATCTAATTGCTATTTATCAAAATAGGCCGTGCTTTATGCACGGCTTTTTTGTTTTTCAGCAATCGATTTTGCTAAATCACCTGAACCAGTAAGCGCTGATACTAGGCCTTCGCGTGGTTCACTAAATTGTATTGGCTTTATCTTGCTTGCTCGGGCTGCATCGAATACCGGTATTTGGCTCATTGCATATTCAGACAATGCGGTAATGGTTAAAGATGGGTTTACCCCTAAATTACCCGGTATGATTGAGCCGTCAATAACTCGTAGGTTTTGATAGCCGAACACTTCTCCAGAGCTATCAACTACGCCGTTAGAGGCATCAGTTCCCATGGCGACTCCACTCATTATATGCGCCGTCATCGGTGCTCCAAATAGCACTTCAGATAAGGCTGAGCCCGGCACGCCACCGAGTTTTTCGGCGTAGAGTTTGGTTGCTTCTTCTGCTTTTGGAAAACTAACACTAAGCGGCGTGTCATTGTCTTTTTGCACCGCAGTAATACCGTTTTTAAATAAGCGATACCATTTACGTCGCCATTCTAGGTGAATAAACGCCTCGGATTTTTGCATCACCAAAAAGAGAATTGAGCTGCGGGCTTTTCCTTTTGGTCGCAAGACTTTGGCTGTTTTTATTGGATGGCGCAGTGTATTCACTAAAAACTTAGCAATACGCTTGAGGCCTTTTCCAGTCACCATGGGAACGTAAGGTAAATATAGCCATGTGCCATCGGCGCCTTCTCTAAAGCGGCAAATTTCAATATTGGTGTCTTTGTCGACCGAAATAAATGAGCTGATCGCAACACCATCATCAACTTTTTTGGTGGTGTTGTTCGCGGTGGTGAGTGTTTCTGAATTAGTACGAATTTGCTGGCCTAGCCAAGCTGAAATATTGGGCAATGTTTTGTCTTTATCGCGCATTTTTAAAAGCAAAGGCACGGTGCCCATGACCCCTGCGCTAAGCACAACGCCACGTGTTGTTAGCGTATAAATATGGCTATTGCGATGACTGGTATCTTTAATCTTAATTTTGTATCCGGCGCTGCCATCTGCATTGAGCGGGGTGATTTTGATTACTTCAGAGCTGGGTCTTATCTCTACGCCATTGCGCTCGGCAAAGTACAGATAGTTTTTCATTAAGGTGTTTTTGGCATTATGGCGACAACCAATCATGCAGCTACCACAGTAATGGCAGGTATTTCGCCTCGGACCATCGCCATTAAAGTATGGATCGGGTAGCTCTTTGTTATAGGCTTCGCCGGGTTTTGCAAAAAGCACCCCAGTGTTCACGGTTTTGAATGAGTCACCTTGACCCATCTGCTCAGCAATGTCTTTTAGCGTGTGATCGGCAACATTGGTATAGGTATTTTTGGCACTACCTAACATGCGTTGTGCAAGGCCATAGTAGGGCATTAGACTTTCTTTCCAGTCTGATTTTATTCGTGTCCACGCTGGAGATTGAAATACTTCATCATCAGGAATAAGGTGCACATTGGCATAAATTTGTGAGCCACCGCCAACACCCACACCATGCAGCACAGTGACTTTGCTGGTAAACGAAAATTGAATGCAGCCTTTTAGGCCAATTTCTGGCTGCCACATATAATTTTTGATATCTAAGTTGGTTTTTGGAAATTCTTTATCGTCGCGGCGTAGGCCTTTTTCGAGCACTAAAACTCGGTTGCCTTTTTCGCTTAGGCGAAGCGCACTCACAGAGCCGCCAAAACCAGAGCCTATAATTATTTGGTCAAAATCAAATGTGTGTTGCTGCATTATTATCACCTGTTGGTGTTTATTATTATGAATTTAATTTACTTAAAAAGGCTAAAAGCTTATCGGCAAATCTGCCGTAAGGCGGCATTAAAAATTTCACGCTCGAAAACTTGGTTTGATAAAACACCGGGCGTAATTTTGAAAAGGTTAAAAAGCCTTCATAGCCATGGTAATGCCCCATACCACTGGCACCTACGCCACCAAAAGGTAAGTCGTGCTGACCAACATGAAACAGGGCATCGTTAACGCTTACACCCCCCGACATCACCTGCTCAATATAAAAGTTAATAAGCTGTTTGTTGTAGCTAAACGGGTAAAACGCTAAAGGTCTATCTCGCTCTGCAATATAATCAACGACTTGCTGCGAGTCTTGATAGGTTTTTACCATTAAAATAGGTCCAAATGTCTCGCGGGTATCAATGCTCATACTGTCATTGCTGTTTAAAATTAATGTCAGTGGCAGTTTTCGCGTGTTGGCATCTGCAACTTGGTCGCTAAGCGTAATAACGTCAGCGCCGAGTTGTTTGGCTTCTTCAATACAGTTTGTAAGGCGTTTAAATGCGCGGTCATCAATAATGGCTGTGTAATCTTGGCTATGGATATCTGGCACATGTTTCTTCGCCCAGCGAGTTGCTGTATCGATAAATAGCGCAAGTTGAGACTGATGCACAAATACATAATCAACATTGGTACAAATTTGCCCGGCGTTCATTTGCTTTACATACATGATGCGCTCGACAGCTTTTTGCATCGGGTAATCAGTAGCAATCACAGCAGGAGATTTACCTCCTAACTCAAGGGTTACAGGCGTTAGGTTTTGCGCCGCTGCAGCCATCACTTTTTTGCCGGTTTCACCTGAGCCTGTGAACATAAGATGATCAAAGGGAAGCTTTGAAAAGGCGATGCCTACTTCACCAGTCTCACAGTAAAATTGCAGCTTTTCGGGCTTAAAATAATTGCCCACTAGCTCGCTTAAAAGCGCACTTAAATGCCGAGAGTTTTCAGACATTTTAACCATCGCCTTATTACCTGCTGCAAATGCAGCAGCTAATTGACTAAAGGCTAAATTTATCGGGAAATTCCACGGCACAATTAACCCTACAACACCTAAAGGCTGGGGAATAACTCGGTTCTTTGCCCCTAAATACATACGGTGATCAACATGTCGCTTTTGCACTTTCATCCACTTTTTAAGGTGCTTTAACGTGCTATTGATATCTGCACAGGCATTAATGATTTCGGCAAGTAAGGTTTCATGGCGAGAGCGATTACCATAGTCTTGATTAATGGCCTCGATAATACGTGCTTGGTTCTCAGTGATCATGGCTTTTAACGCAAGTAAGTGTTCACGTCTTTGCTGGTAGTTTTCAATACCTGCTGCTTTGGCATGGCTGCGCTGCGCGACTAAGTCGGCCATTAAAATGCTATCGATGCTTACTGGTTTAGTGGCAATGTTCATCTGTATGTTCTGTTTGTCAGAGTTTGTTCTAGCATAAATAAATCACTTGCAGTTGATTTGACTTTTTAGGACACTGAAATGACTCTTTAGGACAAAAGGCACACTGCGTGGAAAGTTTAATTCGCTCTTCTAGTTTAGCTGGGTTTGAGAATTTAGTGAGGCAATATGGTGTAAATCCAATTACTTTGTTGGAGAAAGCAGGTATTTTACCCGCACAGTTACGCGACCCAGACAGCTTTGTTGTTTACGCTCATTACCTTGAATTACTTGAGCTTGCTGCTCAAGCGTGTGATGAGCCATGTTTTGGCTTAAAGCTTGGCGCATCACAAAGTATGAGTACGGTAGGCTTGATTGGTGCTTACATGTCGCGCCAACCTACGATCCTTGATGCCCTTAATGTTGCCCAAAAATACATATATCTGCATGCTGAAGGTATTGTGCTAAACCTTGCCCTGCTTGGGCAAACGAGTTGTGAGGTACGTTTTGTCCGACTGTCTGACGAAAAACACGAGTTTGAGCAAAAGTCTCAGTTGGCAGTTTGTTTGGTCAATAAAATATTAAAAGAATTAGTTGGCCCGAAATGGCGGGCCGATAAAGTGTGCTTACGGCAATTTGTCGCAGTGAAACAGCGGCCCTTATTTAATAAAGTACTTAATTGTGAGGTTGAGTTTAACAGTGACGTAGATGCGATTTACTTTTCAAGCGCATTTTTATCCTATAAACCCCAGCTAAATGATGCCATTTTAGATACCTTAATAGCCGACCAGCTTGAGCTACAACGCCTTAATAAACTCCCCGATGAAATGCTGCAAATAGAAAGTGCGATGAAAATGTTGCTAGTAACCGGTGAGTGTAATAAAGAAAATACCGCCAAAAGTGTTGGGTTACACCCCAAAAAGCTGCAGCGCATATTAACTGAGCATAACACCAGTTATCGGCAATTATTGGACGAAGTACGAAAGTCAGAGGCAATGCGGCTATTACAACAAAAGCACATCAATATGACCGATTTAGCACTGCGTTTAGGCTATGCAGAGCTGTCGATTTTTAGTCGTCGCTTTAAGTTATGGTTTGGTATGTCACCCACCGAATGGCAGCATAACTTGCGCTAACTTAACAAAGCAGCTTAATTACAGCAAAACTTCATACTTTTTTTCTAATTGTCTCTGTGTAGTCATGCAAATGGTCTAAACTATTAGTAAACCTACAATAAAAACAGGAAATTTCGATGCGGCAGTTAGCATTAGCGAAAAAGTTATTATGGCTTACGGTAGGCAGTATTTTTATTACTGTGTTTGTTTTATCAAGTGTTTTATGGTGGCAGCTGTCAAGCAGCAACCAGCAGCTAGCTGCGCAATCAGAAAAGCTGATTGTTGCTGAAGTTGAAGACAAGCTCGCCTCAAATGCCGCCGCATATGGTGAACAAGTTGCTGGGTTTATTAATGAAGCGTACCGAGTGCCTTATTCATTTGCCGCTATCTTAGGTGACAACGATGCGGCAGCTACCTTAACCCGCGATGCTGTGGTTGAGTTGAATCGCTCTCTATTACAAAAAAATGATATTCTTTCATCTATCTACTCGCAATTTGAAGCAAATGCGTTTGATGGCCGTGATGCTAATTTTATCAGCGGGTATGATCATTCTGTAGCTGGCGTTGGCACACTAGAAATTTATTTCACGCGCAACCGAGACGGTGCAATTGAGCAACAAGTGGTTGACGATGTAGCTGAAAAATATGTGGATACGCTCAATGAATTTGGCCAGCGGGAAGCTGAGTGGTACTTGTGTGTAAAAGACACCAAAGTGCCTTGCATTATGGAGCCCTACCTATACGAAATCACCCCGGGTTACTCTGAAATGATGACCTCTCTAACTGTGCCCATTCTTCGTGATAACGAATTTATTGGTGTTGCTGGGGTTGATTTAACATTGCCTGTATTTCAAAGCATGACCGAAAAGCTCTCAAAAGAGCTATATAACGGTAAAGCCCGTGTCACCTTGCTAAGTTCACTCGATTTAGTGGTTGGTAGTAGCCATTACAAAGATAAGCTAGGCAGACCGTTAAAAGAGGCGGTGGCAAAAAGCACTTTAGACAATTACGTAAAAGCGAAAAAACAAAGTGGTGTATTTAAAGTTGGTGATGAGTATTTAGTTAACTACCCAATTAGCATAAAGCTTGCAAAAACACAGTGGAACTTATTGATTGAAGTACCCGCAGAGCTTGCCCTTGAAGGGCCCCATGCACTAGCAAATAGCATGAGCGAAAATGCCAATACACTAGGCGGTTTAATCTTGGTTACAGGTATTATTATTGCTGGTGCCGCCTTTGTGATCATGACCTTAGTGATCCGTACCATTGTGGCTCCATTACAGCAAATTCAACAGCGCGTTGATAACCTTGCTAGTGCCGAAGGTGACTTAACTCAAACCCTGCATGTTGATACTCACGCTGAGTTAATCGCACTGGCTACAGGCTTTAATGCATTTCTTGCTAAATTACGCGATTTAATTGGTGAGCTTAAAAATGTATCAACGCAAACCAAAGAGCAGGCACACTTAGCAACCAGTGTTGCTGTTGATACTAAGCACAACGTTCAAGCTCAGTTCCAAGAAATTGAGAGTGTTGTGACCGCCATGAATGAAATGAGCGCAACAGCACTCGAAGTGGCAAGAGCCTCAGAGCAGTCCGCGCAGCAAGCCGATGAAATAAACAGCCTTGTGGTGAGCAGTGAATCGAGCTTGTCGTCTGCAGTTACCCAAGTTAAAACCATGTCGGATGAAATCAAAGAGGCCAATCAAGCGGTTGAAAAAGTTGCGGCACGTAGTAACGACATTACACAAATTTTAGATGTGATCCGAACGATTGCAGAGCAAACAAACTTACTAGCACTGAATGCGGCAATTGAAGCGGCAAGGGCCGGTGAACAAGGCCGTGGCTTTGCGGTAGTGGCTGATGAAGTAAGGGCACTTGCTTCAAAAACACGTTCATCAACCGATGACATCAGCGGCTTAATTGACAGCTTACAGCTAGAAGTAGGTAACGCTTCTAAAGTAATTGAACAAGGAGTTGTGCGTGCACAAACCGCGGTAGATGAAACCTCCGTTGCATTTGATGCATTACACGAAGTTGTAGTCAAAGTGGATGAAATCACGCAGCAAATTACCCACATTGCAACGGCTGCAGAAGAGCAAAGCTCAGTCACAGAAGAGATAAACCGCAACCTGACGTTAATTTCAGATGCCGCATCGCAACTAGCTGAGCTATCTACCCAAGCCGGAGATGGTAGCCAAACCCTCAATGCACTCGTTGCACAACAAGATGATGAGTTGAATAAGTTAAAGACGAAATAGTTGCTAGTTGTTAGGCTCTAGGCTCTAGGCTCTAGTACTCTTTCACATATATTTTGATCAGTTGCCCTTACTTAAATTCAGGTAACTGATCTTTTTCAATCAATAATTCAATACTCCTGCTTTTTCCAGTAACTGATGTTATAAATTTCTTCTTCTTA
>NZ_JBECOT010000037.1:0-40359 GCF_040104395.1 Pseudoalteromonas sp. BZA4 | reverse complement strand
CGATCAACTGCTTGTAACTCATGGTAAATGCTTCTGTTTGTTTGGCGACGATAGAGTACCACCAACAGGCAGTTGATCTCTTCTCACCGTTTAACCATGAGTGGTGCACTTATTATCTGAATTCGGGAGAAAAGAAATAATTTACGTGTTTAGGCTTATCTCCATTTAAAAAATGTTTAACTTGATCCTTATTTAGTTCATATATAACTCCACCAATTTCACTTCTAATGTTAGCTAGTGTTTTTCTATGAACAAACAACTCATCTGATATAGACTTGTTTAAGAATACCCCCATTAAACCAATGAACACGGGTAGTACTACAAGCGACTCAGAAAAATCCATTTTGTTAGAAAACGCAGCACCAACTACTAAAGTTTGCAGAGTTACAATCCATTTAGTTACTTCGTAAAGCTTTTGCTTTGCTTCTGAAATAACCTTAAGAGTATCTTGATAGCATAATTCGTACTGCTTATCTTGTGTTATAAATTCTACTTCCTTCAATCCATACCTCCTTAATAATGGAAATAAACTTTATTCTCAGATTGAACCTAAGACCAAATTCACTAATGATGAACAAACTACAAAACTAAATTTAATCGACTTAAAGAGCAACTGTAATTAAAATTATGTCTCAAAAACAATAAGCTAAGAAGAATGCAATTTATCTATGTACCAAAATAGTTGATATTCAGTTAAATCACATCCAGCCGACTTATTCATATAACTTTAAGTAGCTAAAGAAATTTAAGTTTTATATTTTACTTGCTGTTATTTCAATCTTATACACTTCAACACCCTCAGTCCCAACCTCAATCGTTGCAGGTTCATTAAGGTTTACCATTAACTTAGGTTCTTGAAATTTATTGTAAGAGCCATTTTCAAATTTATAGAGTGCTGATGTTAGTGTCACAGTTTGCTCGTTCAATGTAGGGGTTACATCAAATTTAAGAATATCATCTGCAGTCACTGTTTGAGTTTTGTCTTCTTCAGTTTTAACAACGTGCGTTTTTACAAGTTGATTATTCAAATAAAGGTTAAGGTCTAATTGCAAGCTTTCTGCAGCTGAGGCACCAAATGCAGCGAGAGATAACAGCACCATTCCTAACTTTTTCATTATATTTTCCTTAATAGTAGGCTTACCCTAAAATGGGGAAAACCAACTTATCAGGTACTGAGACTTGGTGCAATTGTTTAACACTCTGTAAGTTAAGTGTTTTTATTAGAATAAAAAGCAAACTTTTGTAACGTTCTACCTCTTAACTGGTGATGACTCAAAGATCTCGTAATGTCGCTCAACACAGGTGGTTACTTTACCCCATAATGAGTTTTTAACTCTTTGCTGATGATATTCAAATGCCGATTTATCTATAAACTCTTCGTATACATCAAAGCGAAGTGGGTTTTCTGTATGTTCAGTAACACTGAAAGTAATGCAACCAGGCTCTTCTAGGGTAAGACGCCTATGAGTCACCAACTCAGATTTAACGTTCTCCAAGTCAGACTCAGGAACTAAAATAAACCCTTTCAACGTTACTTTTGACATAAATACCCTTACAGAATGAGTCGGAACATAACGACAAGAACTGGATAGTCGCAAATTGCTGGCTTCCTGATATATTTATCAGGCCCTCAACTAGTAATGACCCAGTTTTAATAATTGATCTACTGCCTTTAAAACTTACCGCTTAAAGCTTAAAACTATTAACTTTCAGCTATTCGCCTTCTTCCACCAAACCAACATAAATCTGGCTATTGGCATCTACCTGAAAGCAGCTGATCAGGTTTTCTTTCACCAGCTCTAACATGGCGATAAAACTAACGACAACACCACTTCTGCCCTCTTCTATGGTAAAAAGAGTACTAAAAGGTAGCTGTGATTGGGCTTCTGAGAGTTTATCTAAGATTAAGCTCATGCGTTCACGGGTCGATAAGGCTTCTGCGGTAATATGGTGGTGTTCAAATGTTTTAGCTCGGGCCATAACGTCGCTTAGCGCAACTAACAAGTCTTTCATGTCAACGTCAGGTAACAGCACCTCACGCTCACTCAATTCTGGCACCAGTGCTTCGGCAACAAAGATATCGCGGCCTTCGCGAGGAATTTCATCAAGATTTTCGGCGGCTTTTTTAAATTGTTCGTATTCTTGTAAACGTCTTACAAGCTCAGCTCGTGGGTCTTCTTCCTCTTCAAGCTCCTCATGTTTTGGTAGTAATAATCGTGATTTAATTTGTGCTAATAACGCCGCCATCACAAGGTATTCGCCAGCCAGTTCAAGCTGAAACTCGCTCATCATTTCAACATAACTAACGTATTGCTCTGTAATACTAAAAATAGAGAGCTCTAATACATCGAGTTTATGTTTTTTTATTAAATACAAAAGTAAATCGAGAGGACCTTCAAAGGTTTCTAAAATGATCTCTAATGCATCGGGTGGAATGTATAAGTCTTCAGGTTTATCAACCACCGCTTTGCCATGCAAAAAAGCCAGTGGCAGCTTTTGCTGTACTGGCTCTTGTAAATTATCTGGCGCGTCAAGCTCTGGGCTAGTCAATGAAGTCTCTACTCAAATGGTTTAGTATCACCGCAACCCACACGTAAGATTTCGATATCATCATCCGACAAGTCAATTACTGTGGTTGCCTGTTCAGGAAGATAACCACCATGAATAATTAAATCAACTTGCTTTTCAATGCGATCGCGAATTTCATCAGGATCAGCCTCGGTATATTGCTCACCCGGTAAAATTAAAGAACACGACATTAACGGCTCACCTAATTCAGCCAATAAAGCACAGGTGATTGGGTGTTCGATAACACGAATACCAATGGTTTTTTTCTTTTCGTTTAATAAACGCTTTGGTACTTCTTTAGTGCCTTTAAAGATGAACGTATAAGGCCCAGGGGTGTTATTTTTAATCAATCTGAATAACTGATTATCAACGCGAGCATAAGTAGATAGCTCTGATAAGTCACGGCAGACTAAAGTAAAGTTATGGTGTTTTTCAATACCACGAATACGTTCGATTCGCTCTTTTGCTTGCTTATTACCAATGTTACAGCCAAGTGCATAACCCGAATCGGTTGGGTATACGATAACACCGCCCTGCTTAATAATATCAACCGCTTGGCTGATTAAGCGTGGTTGCGGATTATCTGGATGAATATGAAAAAACTGACTCATTACACGCTCCTATTGCCCTTCCCATGCTTGCCAAACCCCTTGGCAATCTTTTGGTAAGTATAAATTTTTACCTAATTCCAACCAACTGGTCGGAAAATGAAAATCTGACCCTTGTGACGCAAGTAAGCCATATTCACGACTCAGTTCACCTAAAAACTGGCGCTCACTGGGTGCTTGCTGTGGTTGTGCAACTTCCATCGCATCGCCACCTGCGTCTTTAAATTCAATAATTAACTTACGTAGCCATTTGTTAGACATTTGATAACGCCCAGGATGAGCAAGAACGGCAACCCCACCGGCTTGGTGAATGGCAGCAATTGCGGTTTGCATATCACACCAACTACTTGGTACATAGCCTGTTTTTCCTCGCCCTAAGTACTTTTTAAATACCCCAGGAAAGTTTTTAGCAACACCACGCTCAATCAGAGCTCGGGCAAAATGCGCCCGTGTGATCTGAGCGTTTTCAGCAAATGTTTTTGCTTGGTCGTAAATGCCTTCAAAACCATTTTTCGCAAGGCGACGACCGATCTCTAAAGCGCGCTCTTCACGCTTGCCTTGTTGTGCTTGTAATAATGACAACAGTGCGTCATTTTCATCATCAACATTTAAGCCAACAATATGAATTTCAAAGCTTTCCCATTTTGTTGATACTTCAACGCCAGTAATTAATTTAAGCGGTAAATTATCATCTGCAATGACTTGGCGAGCTGGTTTTATCGCACTTAACGTGTCGTGATCGGTAATTGCAAACACATCTATGTTTTTCTCAACCGCGCGGTGTAACAATTGCTCGACTGATAGCTGACCATCTGAGTATGTGGTGTGGCTATGTAAATCGTATTTTATCAAAGGGAAAGACTGCTTTACATAAGTTCTTGAATCAATGATGTGAGTATAACAAAAATTTAGTGCCAGGGCGTGATTATCTTTTTAGGTTAGACATATATACCCACATAAATGGGCAATTGCGATGGGTAAATGCCGAACACGTATTAATATGTAAATTAATGCTTGACAGTATCGGCTCAGGTACGCTTTACTGTATGCACTTTCAGACACGTTAAATAAGCAATAACAATGAACAAAACAATTCAAATCACAATTTGGTGGTGGCACTCGTAACTAGCGGGTGACGAATTGTCGTGTCTAACGATTTCAAAACCCGCTCATGTAGCGGGTTTTTTTATATCTAAATTTTAAGGTTTTATAATGAATTACATAGCAACTCTTACACATCATTGGTGGTGGCGCCTGGCTTAGCGGGACGGTAAGGGTCTATCTAATTTATAGGCATCTTTATACGAACCCCGCCAAGCATCGCTTCGCGGGGTTTTGTTTTTTAAAGAGTTTTTGGGAATGAGGGAGAATGAGGTTTGATTTTTAGTCATATAACAACGACACCAGGTGAAGTAACCAGTATCACTCAAGTGCGCGACTACATCAGTAGCCCACTTGCGTTATACAGTTTACTCGATAAGCCTAATTCACTGCTGTTAGAGTCTGCTGAAATTGATTCTAAAGACAGTGTAAAAAGTCTAATTTTGGTTGACTCAGCGCTACGTATTGTTTGCCAAGGCAAACAGGTCACACTCACTGCACAGTCAAATAACGGCAAACAATTACTGCCTTATTTACAAACTCATGTGCAAAACTGCTCTGCAGAGCTTGTAGAAGACACATTAACGTTAACCTACAACGAGGTAGCAAGCGACATTGATGAAGCCAGTAAATTAGTAGCAGATAACGCATTTAGCGCGCTACGTAGCTGTATTAATAGTATTAAAAGCACCACAGATAACCCATTTTCTGTGTTCTTAGGCGGTGTATTTGCCTACGATATGGTTGCTAATTTCGAAACTCTTTCTGATGTGCCTGACGGCGAAAACAGCTGCCCAGATTATGTTTTCTACCTAGCCGAAACGTTAGTTGTCATCGACCATCAAGCAAAAACAACCGAGCTAATTGGCAATGTATTTAACGGCCCTGAAGTTCATGCTAATTGCTTTGAGGTTGGTCAACAGTTGGAGCGTTTAAATGCCGTATGTGACAATGCACAAAGCTACCAAGGGCAAAAGCAAACCGGCACAAACCCAATTTCTGTTGATGTTAGCGACGAGCAATACTGCGAACACGTCATCAAGTTAAAAAACAACATCGTTGATGGCGATATTTTCCAAGTTGTTCCATCACGTACTTTTTCTCTCGCCTGCCCTGACTCACTTCATGCTTACAGCCAACTAAAACAACAAAACCCAAGCCCATATATGTTTTACATGCGCGATGAAGAGTTCGTGTTATTCGGCGCATCACCCGAGTCAGCCCTCAAATATTGCGCAGAGAGTAAACAAGTTGAGGTATACCCAATTGCTGGTACTCGCCCTCGTGGCAAGTTTGCTAACGGGCAAATTAATCCAGACCTAGACAGCCGCATTGAGCTTGAACTTCGCAACGACCAAAAAGAACGTGCCGAGCACCTGATGTTAGTTGATTTAGCACGAAATGATGTAGCCCGTATTAGCGTACCAGGCACGCGTCACGCAAAAGAATTATTAAAAGTAGACCGCTACTCACAAGTGATGCATTTAGTTTCACGCGTGGTGGGTACTTTAAAACCTGAACTCGATGCGCTACATGCTTACCAAGCTTGTATGAACATGGGCACCTTAGTGGGTGCACCTAAAGTACGCGCTGCTGAGTTAGTTCGTCAAACCGAACAAAAACGCCGCGGCAGCTATGGCGGTGCTGTGGGTTATTTAACGGGCGATGGCGCCATGGATAGCTGTATTGTTATTCGCTCTGCCTTTGTTAAAAATGGCACGGCCTATGTACAAGCAGGTGCAGGTGTGGTGTTTGATTCAGATCCACAATCAGAAGCCAATGAAACCCGCGCTAAAGCACAAGCTGTGATCACTGCGATTCAATCGACTTACGAGGCACAATAATGACGACAACATCAGCCTATAAAATCTACTTTTTAGATAACTTTGATTCATTTAGTTATAACTTAGTCGATGAACTTTCTATGTTAGGGTGCCAGTTAGTGGTATACCGTAATAACATCAGTGCACAAAGCATCTTTGACAAAATGTGCCAAGAGACCGTACCTGTGTTACTAGTGCTATCACCTGGCCCTGGTGCACCATCTGATGCGGGTTGTTTAATGGAACTCATTGAACTGTGTAAAGGTCGCTTCCCTATGCTGGGTATCTGTTTAGGGCAGCAAGCACTAACACAAAGCTACGGTGGGGTTATTGGTCATGCAGGCGAAACTGTGCATGGCAAGTCATCAATTATTGCGTTGACTGAGCACCCAGTATTCGCGGGTATGGGCGATAAAATGCCGGTTGCTCGTTATCATTCATTAATGGCAACCAAAGTCCCTGATGACGTTGAAGTAATTGCTTGTTATGAAAATATTCCGATGGCAATTTACCATCAACAAGATAATGCCCTTGGGTATCAGTTTCATCCTGAGTCAATTTTAACGCCAAATGGCGCATTGCTATTACAGCAAAGCATTGAATTTTTAACCGCACGCGTGCAGTAGAGGAATAACATGGAAGCAACAACTCAAACCCAGTTAAACCAATTATTAGCAAAGCAAGATTTATCGTTTTCGCAAGCAACTGAATTGTTTGACGCCGTCATGAATGGCAAGCTTAATGATATTGAATTAACTGCAGCACTTATCGCCCTAAAACTAAAAGGCGAAACAAGTGATGAAATCGCCGGCGCTGCGGCATCAATGCGCGCCAATGCCGTGCCATTTCCAACCAGCAAAACCTTGCTTGCCGATAGCTGTGGTACCGGTGGCGATGGATCAAACACAATTAATATTAGTACCACGGCTGCTATTGTTGCCGCCGCTGCGGGCATCAACATGGTCAAACATGGTAATCGCAGTGTGTCGAGTAATTCGGGCTCTGCAGATTTACTTAAAGCCTTGGGTATCAATATTGATATGAGCCCTGAGCAAGCTGCCCATTGTTTAGAAAATACCGGCTTTACATTTTTATTTGCGCCGCATTATCACAGTGGTGTACGCCATGCGATGGGTGTGCGTACGGCCCTTAAAAGCCGCACAATTTTTAATATTTTAGGGCCACTGGCCAACCCTGCTGCCCCTGAGGTGCAATTGCTTGGTGTTTATGACCCATCGCTGTGTTTACCCATGGCCGAAACCTTAAAAACCCTTGGCACAAAACGCGCTATGGTGGTGCACGGTGCAGGCACTGACGAAATTGCCTTACACGGGACAACCAAAGTGGTTGAACTTAATAACGGTGAACTGAGCGAATACACGCTAACAGCAAGCGATTTTGGTCTTGCAAACTATTCACTTGAACAACTAGCAGGCCAAGGCCCAGAATATAACGCAAAAGCAAGCTTAGCGATTTTACAAGGTCAAGGTGAAATAGCGCATAACGCAGCCATTATAGCCAACGTTGCCGCTCTTCTTTATTTAACCGATAAAGCAAGTGATTTAAAAGCAGCCGCAGATCAAGTAAGCGAATTATTAGCATCAGGCAAAGCGATGGACACATTGAACGCAATTATTGAGGTAAGTCATGGCTAACGTGTTAGACAAAATTGTTGCCGACAAACGTATTGAATTAGAACAAAGAAAAGCACAGCGCCCGCTTGAGTCATTCATTAGCGAGGTTGTGCCAACCAAGCGAGACTTTGAAGGCGCATTAGCAGCAACCGGCACGCAGTTTATTTTAGAATGTAAAAAGGCCTCACCGTCAAAAGGGCTTATTCGCGAACCATTCAATTTAGAGGAAATTACATCGGTTTATAAAAAGTACGCAACCTGTATGAGCGTACTAACGGATGAAAAATATTTCCAAGGCAGCTATCAGTACCTTGAATACGTGCGCAGCCAAGTGGAACAGCCGCTTATTTGTAAAGATTTCTTTATTGATGAGTACCAAGTTTATTTAGCACGCTTATCTGGTGGTGATGCCATTTTATTAATGCTCTCAGTCCTTGATGACGAGCAATATTTAGCGCTTCACAAGGTGGCTGATTCTTTAAATATGTCGGTACTCACTGAAGTCAGTAATGAGCAAGAAGTTAGCCGTGCACTTGCACTTAATGCCAGCCTAATTGGTATTAATAACCGCGACCTTCGTGATTTAAGTACTGATCTTGCAACAACTGAGCATTTACGTCAGCTTATCCCAAATGACAAAGTAGTGATTTCAGAATCGGGCATTTATACCCATAAAGATGTAAAACGTCTTGCACCATTATGCGATGGCTTTTTAATTGGCAGCTCACTGATGGCTGAACGCGACTTAGAAGCCGCGTGTCGTAAAGTGATTTTAGGTGAGAACAAAGTGTGCGGTTTAACCCGTTCACAAGATGCGATGGCAGCCTACGCCAGTGGTGCTGTGTATGGTGGCTTAATTTTTTATCCTAAGTCACCGCGCTATGTCGATATAGACTGTGCCAAGCAAGTTACGCAAAGTGCCCCACTCGCGTATGTAGGTGTGTTTGTCAATGCACCTCTTGAACAAGTGGTCGATTATGCGCAAAGCTTAAAATTAGCGGCCGTGCAATTACATGGCGATGAGAATAGCGAGTATATTCAAAGCCTCAGAAAGCAATTACCGCTTGGCTGTGAAATTTGGAAAGCCCAAGCCGTTAAAGGTGAATTACCTAAACCGCTTGAAGGGGTTGATCGCCATTTATACGACACTTACAGCAAAAGCCAAAAAGGCGGCACAGGCGAAACATTTGATTGGTCAGTGCTAGAGACGGCAACCGTGCCGTTTATGTTAGCCGGGGGTTTAAACCCAGAAAATATCCATGCAGCGCTTTATCGCGGTGCTAATGGCCTTGACCTAAATTCTGGCGTTGAAGCGTCAGCGGGTAAAAAGTGCCAAACAAAATTACAAAATGCGTTTTCGCATATCAGAAATTATTGAGGTTAGAATGCAAAATCCAGCTTATTTCGGTGAATTCGGTGGTATGTTTGTACCACAGCTGCTTGTGCCAGCACTCAAGCAACTAGAAGCAGAGTTTAATAAATCACAAAACGATCCTGCTTTTCAGGCTGAGTTTGAAAAACTATTAAATGAATACGCAGGTCGCCCTACACCATTAACACTGACACGTAACTTAGTTAAAAACCCTAAGGTAAAACTGTATTTAAAGCGTGAAGATTTACTCCATGGTGGTGCGCACAAAACCAATCAAGTACTTGGTCAAGCACTCCTTACCAAACGCATGGGTAAAAAAGAAGTGATTGCAGAAACAGGTGCCGGCCAACACGGTGTTGCAACGGCCCTTGCCTGTGCCCTACTTGGCTTAAAATGCCGTATTTACATGGGTGCAAAAGACGTTGAACGTCAGCAACCAAATGTATTTCGTATGAAACTAATGGGCGCAGAGGTTATTCCTGTCACAGCGGGCTCTGGTACCTTAAAAGATGCCGTAAACGAAGCCCTTCGTGACTGGTCAGCAAATTACAAAGATGCTCACTATTTACTAGGCACTGCAGCAGGCCCTCACCCATTCCCTACAATGGTACGCGAGTTCCAAAAAATGATTGGTGAAGAAGCAAAACAACAAGTGCTTAAAGCAGAAGGTCGCTTACCGGATGCTGTGCTTGCTTGTGTGGGCGGTGGCTCTAACGCCATTGGTATGTTCACAGACTTTATTGATGAGCCAAGCGTAAAACTAATTGGTGTAGAGCCTGCAGGTAAGGGCTTAGACACCCACCAGCATGGTGCCACCTTATGTAAAGGCACCAAAGGCATTTTACACGGTACCTATACCTACATTATGCAAGATGATGATGGTCAAATTGAAGAGTCTTACTCTGTATCAGCAGGTCTTGATTACCCAGCTGTTGGCCCTCAGCATGCTCACTTGCATGAAACTGGCCGTGCTGAGTACGTGGGTATTACCGATACTGAAGCGCTTGAAGCATTCCAACTACTGGCTAAGAACGAAGGGATCATTCCTGCACTTGAATCAAGCCATGCCCTAGCATATGCCCTTAAATATGCCGAGCAACAAACCGAAGACACCATTTTAGTGGTTAACCTAAGCGGCCGAGGCGATAAAGATTTGGCTCACGTACACAGTGTTTTATCAGAAGGAGGCGCACTATGAGCCAGACTAACCGTTACGGACAACTGTTCGCCACATTAAATGAAACCAACCGAGGTGCTTTTGTACCCTTTGTTACTATTGGCGATCCTAATAAAGCACTGAGTGTAGAAATCATCAAAAGCTTAATTGATGGCGGCGCTGATGCCCTTGAGCTAGGTATTCCATTTTCTGATCCGATTGCTGATGGCCCAGTGATCCAAGCTGCTAACATTCGTGCACTTGATGAAAACATTAATACCCAAGATTGCTTTGATATCATCAAACAAGTGCGCCAGTACAATGCCGATATTCCAATTGGCCTGTTATTGTATTCAAACTTAGTGTTTAAACGTGGCATTGAGAAGTTTTATCAAGATGCTAAAGAAGCCGGTGTCGATTCAATTTTAGTGGCTGACGTGCCGCTACATGAATCAAAGCTATTTCGCCAAACAGCAATGAAAAATGGCATTGACCCAATTTTTATTGCTACACCGAATGCTGATGATGACACTTTACGAGAGTGTGCGTCATATGGCCGTGGTTACACATACCTTCTTTCACGCGCAGGTGTGACAGGCACAGAAACCAAGGCACAAATGCCAGCAGATTCATTAGTTAAAAAACTAAAAGATTACCATGCTGCACCGGCATTATTAGGCTTTGGTGTATCAACACCGGAAGATGTTAAATCAGCACTTGAGTCAGGAGCCGCTGGTGCGATTTCAGGCTCTGCGGTTGTTAAAATCATCGAGGCAAACCTTGATGATCAAGCAGCAATGCTAACTGGTTTAAAAGAGTTTGTAGCCAGTATGAAAGCAGCTACAAAGTAAGTTTGTTTTATTACTTCAAAAAGGGCCATAAAGGCCCTTTTTTGTGCTTAACAATTAATGATGGCGGTGCACACCCTCTTTAATCTCTTCGATAAACTTACGATTAAAGGCCTCTAAGTCGGCTGGGCTTCGGCTTGTGACTATGCCCTCATCTACACACACCTCTTGATCAACCCAATTAGCTCCTGCATTGATCAAATCTGTTTTGATACTTGGGTATGAGGTTACTTTGCGCTCCCGTAGTTTGTTAATTTCGGCTAATAGCCATGGACCGTGGCAAATCGCGGCAATGGGTTTGTTTTTACCGGCACTGAAAAAACCATCAACAAAGGCTTTTGCTTCGCTATCTTGACGTAACGTATCTGGGTTGAATAAGCCACCAGGCAGAAGTAACGCGTCATACTCTGCAGAGTCTGCTTCGCTGACTACACGGTCAACACTGACTCGCTCACCCCATTGGTTTTCATCCCATGCTGTGATATCGCCACGCTCAAGTGACACAACTTCGACAAGTGCACCAGCTTCTAATAATGCGCTTCGTGGTGACAATAGCTCGCTTTGCTCAAAACCATTGGTTGCAAGAATGGCAATCTTTTTACCATTCAGTTGGCTATTTAAATTTGACATGTTATCTCCTTATTTAGGTAAACCTAAACAATTAATAGCAGACAACATGCCAAACTTAATAGATTGAAAATATTGAATAAATTTTCAAGTGTTCTATTTATGCTCTGTAAATACTACACCCGCTTTGCAAATCCTGCTTATAAACCGTCTTTGAGTGCTTTAGCAGGTTTAAAAACTGGCTTGTTAGCGCCTTCTATTTCAATTTCTTCACCGGTTTGTGGGTTGCGTCCTTTGCGTGCTGGGTAATAACTCAGAGCAAACGTACCAAAGCCATTAATTTGCACTTGGTCGCCCTCAGAAAGAGACTTTTCGATAGCATTTAACATGCTGGTTAAGGCAGCTTGAGTGTCTTTTTTTGTTAATTCACTGTGGGCAGCCATTTGCGATACTAACGCGGCTTTATTCATAAAAAGTGCTCCAAAATACGCCGCTTAATCATCTGAGGTTAAGCGGAAAAAGATAAGGTAAAACAACCTAAACGCAGGTTTAGGCCAGATTGGCTCGGGAGGCTAAGCTTTCAGGGCTGTTAAGTCAACCTTGTATCTTGCGTGATAACTTGATACAACCCAGTATCTTTTTAAATTAGAGCATTTATAAATTTATGCATGCGATTATTGAATACATCCCGCTGATTTTATTTTTTGCGGTTTTCAAGTTAGTTGATATTTATTGGGCAACAGCCTTGCTGATGCTAACCACCTTAATTCAAGTTGCTTACTGTTATTTTAAAGATGGTAAAGTGCCAACCCGTCACTGGGTGTTTTTTGCTATAGCGGTGGTGTTAGGTACCCTCACCTTAGTGTTCCACGATGAGCAGTTTGTGAAATGGAAAGCCACCATTGTGTATGCCATTTTCAGTGTTACTTTGTTAGTAAGCCGCTATGTACTTGGCAAAAACCTAGTGAAAAAAGCACTTAGCTCGATTTTAGAAAATGCCTCTGAGAGTAAACAAGAAATCAACGTACCTGAAGCGCTCTGGAACAAACTTAACCTATTTTGGGTTGCCGTGACTGCAGGTATCTCGGCGCTGAATATCTACATTGCCTATAACTTCTCGCTCGATTTTTGGGTTAACTTTAAAGTGTTTGGCTTAATGGGCATCACCTTTGTTTGCGTGTTAGCAACGATCATCACCCTATTCAAATACTTACCTGAAGATGACGAAGAGAAAGATCCAAAGCAATCTTAATGTCATAAATCTGTCGTCTTAGCTTGTTAGCGTAAACAAAAAACACGCTGAGACGACATTGAACGCTAACCAATACCGCTGGCTTGAATTTACCCTCATATTTGTTTCTTTGCCGCTATTAGGCTTCTTTCTTCGTGCCTACCTCGCTAACTGGCTTATTCCTGCCCTTATTATTTTAATGGCCGTGTGCGGCATGTTGCTTTTATCTGATCCCCATTTTAAACGCTTTCGTTTAACTAGCCTTGGGCAATTTAGTGCGGTAAAACGTCGCTTATTTAGTTTCTTCTTTTTAGGGGCGTTATTCTCCGGAATGTTTTACGGCATCATGAACCAAGAAAACTGGTTTTCACTGCCACGAAACTCATTTAACGATTGGCTAATGTTGTTATTGCTCTACCCCATTTTATCGGTGATGCCGCAAGAACTTATTTTTAGAACCTATTTTTTCCATCGTTATAAACGCATTATGCCAAGTAAAACAGTGCGTATTATTGTCAGCGCATCAGTGTTTGCGTTGGCGCATATTGTCTATGCGAATATATTGGCCGTGCTTCTAGCATTTTTAGGTGGGCTGTTGTTTTCTTACACCTATGCGCAAAGCCGCTCAACCTTCGTGTGTGTGATTGAACATAGCTTATGGGGACTTTGGATGTTTACCCTTGGCTTGGGTGATGTGCTTGATGCCGGGGCCTTTTAAAATAATAAAGGTAGGCATAAAAAAGCCGCACAAAGTGCGCGGCTAAGTATTGAACTGGTTTTTAAAATCCGAAAATACTAAATGCAAAAAACTTAGTGGCCACCGTATTTACAAAGATTAGTAATAAAATGGCAGGGATAAACGTTGATAGCGAGAAGTTCACATACTTCTCTGTAAAGCTACCAACATAGCCTTCACAGCCTTGGCTTAGCTCTGCTGATAAGTTTGCTTTTTTCCAACGATACATAACGAATAAACACACCATTAAACCATTAAGCGGTAAAATTGTGTCGTAAAACACATCATAAACGATATCAAATAAGCTCTTATCTGCACCGCCATAGCTAACAAACTTTGTAAGCGAGTCAACCATACCAAATGACATGGTACACAGCACAGTCAATACACCTGTAGATAAGGTTAAGATAGCCAGTGCTTTTTTACGGCTGATACCTTTGCGGTCACTTAATGTTGCAGTTGGCACCTCTACAATTGATACAAGTGACGTAATTGCAGCAAAAAAGACAAGTAAGAAGAATACAAACGCAACAATTGATGCACCCACGTAGCCAATATCAGCTTGTAACGCTAATAAAATTTTTGGTAGGTAGACAAAAATCATCGATACTGACGAGTCAGATAAAGTACTTGGGTCAGTATCTGGGTTAAAACTGAAAATAGCTGGAAGCACCATTAGACCAGCAATAAATGCTACCATCGAATCAGTAACTGCAACCATTTTTGCACTACCAACAATATCGTCTTTCTTAGAGATATACGATGCATAGGTCATTAAGATACCCATACCTAGTGACAACGAGAAAAACGCTTGAGCTAATGCACCATTTAATACGCTGGCATCCATTTTTGAAAAGTCAGGCACAACATAGTACTTAACACCTGCCATTGCGTTATCAAGAGTTAGTACGTAAACAACCAATGCGGTGAGTAGTACAAATAAAGCTGGCATCATAAACTTAGCCGCTTTTTCAATACCTTCTTTAACACCGCCCACTAAAATCAAGTTAACGATGATGGCAACCACGGCCATATAACCAAACACGGTGTAGCTATTGATAAAGGTGCCAAAGTTATCTGGCTGGGCCAAGGCATCTAGATTACCAAAAGCGGTTTGCGATAAATAACCGAAAATCCATACTGTGATCACCATATAAAAAACAGCAATCATAAATGGTGTTAATACGGCTAAAAAGCCAGCAAAGTTCCATTTAGGATCATTGCCCGCTAAAAATTTGTATGAACCAAGTGGATCTTTTTGTGCTTTACGACCCATGGCCATTTCAGCCATCATCACTGGCAAACAGATAAAAATGACAAACAATGCATAGACTAAAAGGAAAGCACCACCGCCGTTTTTTGTAGCTGAAACAGGAAAACCTACTAAGTTTCCGATACCTACAGCAGAACCGGCTGCCGCTAAAATAAAACCGAGGCGGGAGCTAAAATGCTCGCGTTTTTCGCTCATTTAAAAACCTTATTATTATTTTCTCAACCCAGCGACTCTACCAGTGTTACACCGCGTATTTCAAGCTTTATAAGTTAAAGTTATATGGGTTTGTGTAAAGATTATTACGCGAATAATCTCTCGTCTATTGCTAAGAATATGCTACTATTTTTTAAAAATAACATTGAGAACACACCATGCTGTATATGATTTATTCAACTGATGTTGAAAATAGTTTAGAAGCTCGCAAATCTGCACGCCCTGCTCACTTAGCACGCCTTCAAGAATTAGACGATCAAAACCGTTTATTTACGGCAGGCCCATTGCCAGCCATTGATAGTGAAGATCCGGCTGACGCTGGTTTTACTGGTTCATTAGTGGTAGCAGAATTTGACTCATTAGAAGCTGCACGCGAATGGGCTGCAAACGATCCGTATATTGCGGCGGGTGTTTACGACAACTCAGTCGTAAAACCATTTAAAAAAGTATTTGGTTAACCTCTGAACTTAACTGAATCAATAATTCAGTGTTTGTTCACGGCTTATTAACTAAGATTTGGCTATTGAATTACAGAATTTAACGTAATTACTTGAATTTTAGTTAATTGGTTAATTAAACTAAATGGGTCTGGTTTAGGAGTTCCCCGTCATGCGCATATTATTAGCCTTCAGTTTTAGTCTTTTATTTGCATTATCAAGCTTTCATGCTGATGCCAATAAGAAACAAGCCCAAGAGGTGACTAAAAAGCAGGCTGTGACGATCGCCAAAAAATCTGAAGACGGCCGAACCCTAAAAATCACAGAGCAAGATAAAGTATTTACCGTAAGAATTTTAAAAACGAACGGCCACGTGGTTGATGTCCATGTGAACAAAAAGACTGGCGAAGTGAAAAAGGATTAAGAATGCGAATTTTAGTTATTGAAGATGATTTACACTTAGCAGATAACCTTCGTAATGCCCTAGAAAAAGAGCGTTACAGCGTTGACCTTTGTCACGATGGTGAAGCTGGTTTATTCCATATTACCGAATACCCGCTAGATATGGCGGTAGTCGATTTAGGCTTACCTAAAGTAGATGGTATTGAATTAATTACCAAAGCACGTGCACAAGGTATTACTATTCCTATTTTGATTTTAACGGCACGTGACCGTTGGCAAGATAAAGTAGAAGGCTTAGATGCTGGTGCAGATGACTACCTAACTAAACCTTTCCACGTTGAAGAGCTAATTGCCCGCTGTAATGCACTTATCCGCCGCAGCGCAGGTAAAGCAAACCCAGAAATGACAGCTGGCCCTATTAAAATTCATACTCGCTCACAGCAAGTATGGGTAAACGATAAAGAACTTAGCTTAACAGCATACGAATACAAAGTTTTAGAATACCTAATGGTTAATCCACAAAAGGTAATTTCTAAATCTGAATTAACAGAGCACATTTACGACCAAGACTTCGACCTTGATTCAAACGTAATTGAAGTTTTCGTATTGCGTTTACGTAAGAAGCTTGACCCTGATGGTACCCTAAACCCAGTTGAAACATTACGCGGCCGTGGTTATAGGCTAAAAAGTCAGTGGTAGCATCGCAAATACCGCTTAAAGTAAGGCAAGGATTTATCCTTGTCTTTGTTTTATTAGTCGCCCTACCAATTCTGTTTTTCTCAATTGGTAAGGCTTACTACGCCTCTTTGGTCGAAGCGACCGAAAAAACCCTCGAAGCTCACTTATATTCATTAATCTCTGAAGTCGATTTCACTGAACGCGGCATCGTTATGCCAAGTACTATCTTAACGCCAGAGCTAAACAGATTAAACTCAGACACCTATGCGATGGTTTATCGCGGTGACTTGCCGGTTTGGTACTCCGAATCGGCGACCAATATCAACTTTATTCCTGATAACTTTGAAGCCCCTGCAGGCTCTGCTGACTTTCGCCGTGTTGAATACAACAATACCGTGTACTGGCAGTTAACGCTTACCGTTATTTTAGAAAACATTGACCAATCAGAGCATGCACGTTTTATTCTATTAAAGCGTAATGATGCCCTACTGAGGCTGATGGATGGCTTTAAGCAAACACTCGTAAATTGGATGTATGTGATGGGTGTGGCCATTGCTGCGCTAATGGCAATCGGTTTTGTTTGGAGTGCAAGGCCACTGCAACGACTCGACAAAGAAATAAAAGCCATTGAGTCGGGTGATAACCAACAAATTAAAGGTCTTTACCCGGTTGAACTACAAACCATTAAAGCCGATTTAAACTTATTGCTTGAATCGCAGCAGCGCCAAAAAGAACGTTATCGCGCGTCATTAAGCGACCTTGCTCATGCATTAAAAACACCTTTGGCAGTGCTTAAATCTAGCCCATTGGCCAATGATGCGGATGCACAAGAGCAGCTAGACCGTATTAATGTGATGATCGAACACCAGTTAAAGCGCGCTGCAACAGGTGCGTCTGACACCTGGAAGAAACAAACTCATATCAAGCCTGTTATTGATTCAATCTTAAGCGCGATGAGCAAGGTTTATCGCGACAAAGATATTATTTTTACCTCAGAGGTCAGCGAAAAAGACTATTTCTTAGGTGATAAAACAGATTTGATGGAACTACTTGGTAATTTAATCGATAATGCCTGTAAAGCTTGCCGTTCACAGGTCGATATAAAGGTTAAGCAGAACAAAAAGTTAACGCTCAGTATAAGTGATGATGGCCCAGGTGTACCTGAGCACAAGCGTGAATCATTACTAACTCGCGGTACCAGACTCGATACCTACGAAAGCGGCCATGGTGTCGGCATGGCTATCGTGTCGGATTTAGTCAACTCGTATAATGGCACATTAACCATTAAAGACGCAGAGAAACTAGCCGGTGCTGAGTTTATATTAGAGTTTAATTACCATGATAAAAAATAAAACATCAATACTCGTAAAAGGCAGCTTTTTAGCTTTAATTGCAAGTGCATCGCATGCTCAAGCAGAGCAAACGTGTGAGCTTGCGAGCAACAATACCGATGACACAAAACGCTATATTCAATGTCTAGATCAAGTTATCGCCGATATTCAGCGTGACCAAAAGATGTGGATTAATAAGCTCACTATGGATCTTGAGAAAATTAAAGAAGATACTGGTAACAGCCAATTGCTACCAATTTTTAATCGCAGCATCAAGAACCAAGAGCGTTATTTAGAAGACAGCTGTCGTTGGCGTTATTTACAAAAAATGCCAAATGGTACGAAAGCCGCTATTGCTTACAAGCAATGTGAAATTGAGATCCTAAAAAACCATGTGCAGGTTTTACAGCGACCTCTAAAGTGATAACTGTTAAACATATCGAAAAGTAAAAAAGGCGCTTAAGCGCCTTTTTTAATCTTCAAGTTTTAGCTCTTCGCCATTGCCAAGCAAGGTAGCAAGCCATCGCCCTTCTTGACTAGTCTCTAAGGCTATTTTAACTATCATGGTCAATGGAACTGATAACAGCATACCCACGGTCCCCATCAGCCAGCCCCAGAAAATCAAGGATAAAAACACCACTAGCGTCGATAAACCCAGCCCTTTACCCATAAAACGCGGCTCGACGATATTACCCATCACCGTGTTTATAACTAAATAGCCACCAGCAATAAACCCTGCAACCAGTGGGCCTTGAGTGATCAAAGCGAGTAACACTGGAGGCACAGCGGCAATGATAGAGCCTATATTAGGAATGTAGTTAAGCATAAAGGCCACTACAGCCCAAAGTATAAAATAATCAACATCAAGAGCCCAAAGCATAAAGCCTGCAAGCATACCTGTGCCTAAGCTAACCAGCGTTTTAATAGCCAGATAAGAATTAATTGAATCTAAGAATCGGTCAACCTGCTGCATTTTCATTTCAGGATCGTCCAGTGCTAAATGCACTTTTTTACTCAGCATAGGTCCTTCAAACAACATGAACACCACGGTTAGGATAATCAAAAACAAATTCGCCATCACGCCACCAAGGCCTGTGAGCATGTTGGTTGCAACATCAATCATTTTGCCCGGATCGAATAAAGAGATGATCTGCTCTTTATCAATCAGAATGTTATAACTCGCTGCAACATTAACCACCCAGACAAACTCTTCTTTTAGTTGTGCTTTGTACTCAGGCAGCTTTTCAGAAAAATCGGTCATCGATTGCCCAACCAACCCGGCAAGGCTTATCCCTACACCAACAATCATCAACATAACAAACACAACGGCAATCCCTTTAGGGATACCGTATTTAGCAAAGAAACGAATTAAGGGATTACAAATAATGGCAATAAAGGCTGCCAACACAAATGGGATAACAATCACACTTGCAGCTTTAATACCCGCTAAAACAACGACTAAAGCAGCAAATATCACTAAACTTTTATTTACACCAGTCAGGCTCGACAAAATAAAATCCTTGTTAGTTTTTTTATCAGTGTAAGTGAAATACGCCGCAAAAGAAATCACAAAGCAGCTGGCACAATTAATGCTCATTATACGTGCATAATTTGAACAATTTATGATACATATAAGTAAGCGTGCTTTAAAAGGAGCTTTATATGGCACATTTATCCGAACAAGAACTCTCTTTTTTCAACCGTTTATTCGAGGCTGAACGGACTGATAGCGATCCAACCGATACAAAAATGTCTGTTAGGCTTAATTTGCCTGATAAATTAAATGGTTTACTTACCAATGCCAAACTGACACTACTGGCTGAAGTAGGGATTTATCAGTTGTGGTTTCCGCTTGAATTTAGCAAGGACGAGAATGGCCAACTGATCCCTGTACTTAGCGCACCTGAAGTAATAGATACCAAAGGTATCGAACGCAGCTGGCGTACGCCAGATCTTGAAATACACACAGAACAATTTCAAATATTGTCTTTATCAAGTACGGGCGTGTTACTCAAGCCAAAGCGTCAATCACCCGATCTTAATAAAGAGATACTGTTGGCATTTAATTTACCTTCTGAAGATCACATTATTCTTAGTGTGAAGCCAATACGAACGACCAGCAAAGGAATTGCCGGAAAAATAATGCAAGTGTGTCAGGGTGAAGATGCACTGCGTAAATACTTATTTGAGACCCATAAGCATCATCATGCAAAGCTGTACGAGCAAGGTAACTTTACTACTGAGCTTATCTAGTTGCAGCAGCTTAACAGCTTAGATAAGCTTGGCGTTTTGTAGCAAGTCACAACAAGGTATTTTATGAGTTACCCTATTGGAACCCCAGGTAAACCGTGGAACGACGCAGATAAGAAAGCATGGTTTGAATTACAGTCAGTAAAGCGTAGCTATTTAGATGATGTTGTATCGCAACTAGACTCTTTATCAAGCGATTTCAATATTGAGCAATATGGCGCATTAAGTTACGACAGCGACAAATACCCACTTTACATTTTAAAGAGCAAGCAATGGCAAGCTGATAAACCTGTTGTGCTGGTTACCGGTGGTGTTCACGGTTATGAAACAAGTGGTGTGCATGGTGCTTTAGCGTTTGCTAAGAGAAGTGCCAAAGACTACTTTGCTGACTTTAATATTTTAGTGGCTCCGTGTATCAGCCCATGGGGTTATGAAACGATTAACCGCTGGAATCCAAATGCCACGGATCCAAACCGCTCTTTCTATGCAGATAGTCCAGCTGAAGAGTCTGCAGCAATCATGCAGTATTTAGCCGACAACGCCATTACACCTTATGTGCATATTGACTTACATGAAACTACAGACACTGATAATAGTGAGTTTCGCCCTGCGCTAGCAGCACGTGATGCAACGACCCACGATAACTGGAACATCCCGGATGGCTTTTATCTTGTCGCTGATAGTGAGCGCCCGCATGAAGCATTTCAAACAGCGATTATAAAATCAGTTGAGAAAGTAACCCACATCGCACCAAGTGATGAGAATAACCAGTTGATTGGTGTGCCACAAACTCAATTTGGTGTGATTAATTACCAAGCGAAAAAACTGGGGTTATGTATGGGCTTAACCGATGCAGAATATGTTACAACAACAGAGGTTTACCCTGATAGCCCACAGGCCAATGACGCAATTTGTATTGATGCACAAGTAGCCTCAATTACCGGTGCATTGAACTATATTGTTAACGAATAGTTAGTTATATTTTAAATCTGAGGTGAATGATTTATTCACCTCAAACCTAAATAGCTAGATAAAATCTACATATATACAAATTTAATGAAAAAGTTATGTTTTTTGAAATTTGTATACTAAATAACTAGACACATACATAGAATTGTATAAAATTCGCGCTCTTTTTAATTCAAAAGGGAAGCAAATTGGAATTTAAGAATCACTATGGCAGTGTCAGTATCATCACCGATGGTCCAATTATTATTGGACAATTTTCTGGTAATATTAACGCACGTTTAGTCAATGACTTTGCAGTCGATTTAAAAAAGCATATTTCTGCTTTAGCTGGAAAGCCGTGGGCGTATATTAGTCATTCTACCCAATTACTTGCTACCACCCCTGATGCAGAACGTGGTTTTACCCAATTATTTCGTGCCCTGCAAGGCACTAACTGTATAGCCACCGCTTATATGTTTAGCTCGTCTATTGTGCTTAATCAGATGAAACGCATTATTGCGCAAGCGCAATCACCGATTCAAATAATGGACTGTTTATTTGATGATTTAGACAGCGCTAAGGCTTATGTGCTTAAGCAGCTCGAATTTGCAGAAATGGCTTGTTAAAAACAAGCCATTTTCGTTTCTAGAGCCGTGATTGAGGTTAATCTCGGTAAAACTTAGTTTCTTTAGTTATTGCGATATCAGCATCTTCTAATGCTTGAATGTGAAAACTGATAGGCGTTACTTTTGATTTCAGCTCGTAGCCATCTGCAACCACAGTGACAGGAACACGCTTCATCTGACCTGCCTCAACAGTTATCGTTTCAGGCACTTGTAAGCTTGCTTCTTCAATACCACTGATGCCGATTGAATAGCTCAAGCTATGCTGTGTTTTGTTGATAATTGATAAGGTATATGGGTTTTCTACTAAGCCTTCAAAATTTACACGGTACAGGGCATTACGGTCACGAATGACAGAAGCCTCAATAGGTGTACGCATTGCCATCCACACAACCATTCCAACGACAAACAGCGCTGTTAAACCACCATAGCCAAGCAGTTTTAACCTAAATGGATTGGTCGTTTTGCCTTCCATTTGTTTTTCAGAGGCGTACTTGATAAGGCCTTTTTGATAGTTGAATTTTTCCATAGTGCTATCGCACGCATCAATACATAAGCCACAGTTTATGCATTCATACTGCAAGCCATTACGAATATCGATACCGGCTGGGCATACTTCAACACATAGGTTACAGTCTACGCAGTCACCTAAGCCTAACTCTTTAGGATCGGCTTTACGTTTACGCGCACCACGAGACTCCCCTCGCGCTTGATCGTAGGTAACAACTAACGTGTCTTTATCAAACATCACTGATTGAAAACGTGAATAAGGGCATGCGACAGTACACATTTTTTCACGTAAGAATCCCGCATTGCCATAGGTACAAAATGCAAACAGGAATACCCAAAAACTGACGATCCCAGACATTTCTAGAGTAAATAAGCTCATGTATAAAGACTTAGCGGGGATGAAATAAGCCATAAATGACATAGATGTAAGCAAAGAGATCAGCAGCCAAGCTGCATGCTTAGTGATTTTCTTCTGCCATTTACTCACTGACCAATCTGCTTTATCAAGTTTAATACGTTGGTTACGGTTACCTTCTACTTTGTGTTCGACCCAAGTAAACATCAGCATCCAAATTGTTTGTGGGCAAGTGTAACCACACCAAACACGCCCTAACCAATTAGTGACGAAAAACAAAGCAAACGCTCCTGTCATAAATAACATAGCTAAGATCATAAAATCTTGCGGTAACAGCGTTAAGCCAAATAAAGTAAATTTTTGGCTGGCTACGTCGAGTAATACAGCTTGACGGCCATCATAGGGGATCCACGGAATGGCGATGAACGTCAGCATTAGCACCCAGCCTAAGTAACGGCGGATACGTTGGAAATACCCCTTTTGCTCACGAATATAAATTGGCCCTTCTTGGTTGTAGGGCTTGATGATTAAGTCTTGCTCTTTAATATCAAATTTCATTTTGCTACTTACTTTTGTGTCGGTAATAGCCTGATAGAGCAACAATCAGGCCAACACAAATTAAAATTAAGTTATTGATATTAAATGATTAAATTTATATCTGAACGTTCAAAAGCACGATATATCGCGAATACTCGTGATATATCGCGAATTAGCGCTTTATTGACAGCTTTTTCATCTTTGATCTAAGGGTACTTTCTGGCAGGCCCAGCAAGGTTGCAGCACCATTTTCACCTGATATTTGCCCGTTACAGCGTTTTAGCACCTCACAAATATGCTGCTTTTGTACAGCATCAAGAGAAACCACCTGCTCATTTGATTGCTCGTTACTCAAAGGTGCAGACAGCTGTAATACAGCTTGCTTAGACAGAATAGCTTCACGTTCTAGAATATTTTGTAGCTCACGAATATTACCTGGCCAATCATAATTAGCCAATTTAGTGAGTGTTGCTTTGCTTAGCCCTTTTAACTGTTTACCTAAGCGCTTATTCAGCTGCGTAATAATATTTGCTGCAAGTAGTGGAATATCTTCCTTGCGCTCACGAAGCGCAGGCACACGAATAGGAAACACATTTAAGCGATAATACAAGTCCATTCGAAAACTGCCCTGCTCAACCATTTGCCACAAGTTACGGTTTGTTGCAGCTAACACTCGGATATCGACTTTTAAAGTTTGACTGCCCCCGACGCGCTCAAACTCTTGCTCTTGTAGTACCCGCAGTAATTTACTTTGCGCCTCTAATGGCAGCTCTGCCACTTCATCTAAAAATAAAGTGCCTTTATCAGCCAGTTCAAAACGCCCTTTTCTGCGTTCATTAGCGCCAGTAAACGCCCCTTTTTCATGACCAAATAACTCAGACTCAATTAAGTTGGCGGAAAACGCCGCGCAGTTTACTTTTATGAAAGGTTGCTCAGCACGATTGCTTAAGCGGTGAAGGTTTCGTGCCACTAGCTCTTTACCCGTGCCGTTTTCACCTAAAATCAAAACCGTACTATTGGTTTGGCTTACCAAGGTAATTTGCTCGAGCATACTTTGAAATGAATGACTTTGCCCAACTAAGCCAGAGTCTTGCCAATCTTCATTTAACTCTGAAATAAGGTAAGCATTTTCAGCTTGTAGCTGCTCAGATAAGTGCTGAACTTGTGCTAAGGCATCACGCAACGCCACTTCTGTTTGCTGTTGTTTGGATACATCGCGAAAAATCGCGACTGCCCCAATCAAGGCACCATTTTTATAAACTGGCGTTGAAGTATACTCAACAGCAAAATAGCTTCCATCTTTACGCCAGAATACTTCATCGTTTACATGACGGTGCTTGCCATCGAACATAGTGCAATATATTTGGCATTCATCAGCAGGATATGGTGAGCCATCTTTACGAGTATGGTGATGATATTGGTGTATTTTTTTACCAAGGAGTTCGTCTGCTTTCCAGCCTGTCATGCGCTCCGCAGCAGGGTTTACAAAAACTGCATTACCCGATAAATCGAAGCCATAAATACCTTCACCTACGGCATTTAGCAGTAATGTGGGGTCGTTTAAAAATTCCTTGATCATAGCCATCACTCAATTCGCGAAATATCACGAGAAATTATGACAAGGTTGAACATGCTTAACAAGCAATTACAAAAAAAGCGGCTAGAAGCCGCTTTAAAATATCAAATAGTTTTACAGTGTGGGCACTAAAATAATTTCACCCTGAGATACTTTCATATCTAATGGTAGTTTGCTCAACAATGCGACTTTAGGGTCGTTCATATTTAGCTTATAGACAGGGTTAACCGCTAAAAAGCCGTTAATCACTTGCATTGCTTGGTCATCTAATAAGTTTAAACTGCCCTTGAAACCCGCGGTGTCGATTGTTGTATCAACCAGTTTTACATTACGTAAAAAGACCGCTTTTTTCTCGCTGTCATAAAATGGGCTACCTTCAATTTGTAGCTTTAAACGTACTGGATACTTAAGCGCAAATGCTTTGATGACAGCACTAGAATCGGCTCCTAAAACCACCACATCACGCTTATCAGGGCCAACATTGACACTCAGGTCGTTTACCGCAAAATCAACTGGTAAGCCCATCAGCTTAATCTGTTCACTTAGTTTTGGTAATTGATTAGCAAGGGCTGCTTCAATTTCAGAATTGGTAAACGAGTAAACAGACATCCCTTGATCTGTACTTTTACATGCCCCTAAAAATAAACAGGTAAGTAGTAATAAAATTCTCATTGTTTTCCTCAAAAACACACGGAAAAAAACCGCTTAAAAAAGCGGTTTTATTCGTTAAATTGCAAATATTGCTTTAAGCCTTGCTAGTGTGTCAGCTGAAACTGAACCCTCACTGACTGCAAGTAATTGCTTTAAGTAATAATAAACATCTGCGTGCTCGCCACGGTGTTTATCATCTAACATCGCAACTTGCTCTGTCATACGCAACTGACTATCAGCCGATTCAACGCCCGCTAGAATTTCGATACGAGTTAACAGCTGCGCAGCGTTTAGATTAGTTATTAATGAAGCTTGGAACTGCGAAGGCAGTTCACTGTGGCTCTCAAGAGCTGCAAATAAAGCCGTTAATTTAGACTGCTCTGCTTGCTTGCTGATCAGCGTTGTTTTTGCGCTAATCGCGCTCTCTAACTGAGTCACGCGTGCCGATAATGCTTTTGAGTACTCAAGCTCTGCAAGCTTCACTGTTAAATCTTTAAGCTGTGCAAGGTGCACCACGGTCTCAAGTGCAGACTCAAGCTCACTTAATTGCTCTGCGGCAACTTCGTCATTTTGTTGCTGAACTTGCTTTTGCTGTTCAAACTCGGCACTGCGCTTAGCAAAGGTGTCGTCATTAACTCGTCTGAATTGCTGCCACAAAGTGTTTTCAGCTTTCATTCCAGCAAAACCAATAGTCTGCCATGTTTGTTGAAGTGCTTTTAGCTCCTGGCACGCAGCAGCTAAATCATCGCTTTGCGATAACTGTGTTGCTTGCTCAACAAGTGCCGCTTTTTGCTCAGCGTTTGCTTTATGAAATGCAGCAAGTTGACCTTGAACTTGTGATTGCGCAGCTTTAAATTGCGCTTGTAGTTCACGGTATGTTTTAGGATCGACGTTACCTGCAGAACGCCACGCTTTTGCGGTACGGTTGAACTTGCTTTCAAACTGCTTCCAATCAAACTCATCAGAAGAGCTATCAAGCTCTGTTAACTGCTGCATTTGCGAGATTATTTCAACGCGCTGTGCTTTAGCTTGTTCACGTTGCTGCTCCTGCTCTGCAAAATACTCACGACACGGCGCAAACAGTAATTCAATTTGTTGATCGAATAACTCGCCTTGTTGCTTTTCTGCATCAGTATCTAAACGCCCTAACTCATTCCAACGACGACGTAACTGTTTAACTTGCTCTGCGCGTTGTTTAGGGTCAGTGCACTCGGTTGCAACTAGTTCATTTACTTCAACAAGTAATGCATCACGCTTTGGCGCTGATGCGTATTTTTGCCAATCTTTTGCTTCTGCTAATTGCGCTTCTAAATCAGCTTTCAAGCTATTTAATGGCTGCTTATAATAGTCTGTAAGTGTTGCGTATAGCTCTTCAAAACCTTTAAACACACCAAAGGCAACATTAAAGCGACCTTGGTCAATTAAGCGTTTTACATCGCGAGCTTTACGCTTCGCTGTTTGTTGATTTTTCTCAAACTTATTCGTCAGCGGTGCCATCGCTTGCTGCCAGCTGTTTACTACTTCTGCTAAATTGGCTTTAAAGCGACCTTGTAAACGACTAGGAATACTTGCCAGCTTTTTGCGTGCTAATTTTTGCTGTTGCTCAAACTGCTGTTTTAGCCCGTCAAACTCGCTTTCGTCTTCGGTTGTCGCAACTGAGTTTAATTGATCAAATGCCTCTTTAAACTCAGCAATAGCACTAACCAGTTGCGGTAACTGTTCGACTTGGTTAAATAAATTTGTTAAGTGCAGTTTTACATCACTAACATGTTTGTTCTCAGATAAGTTCGCCTCTGCTAACGCATTTTTTGCCTCTGCAACTTTTGCCTCTAGCCAATCTTGCTGAATTTGCTCTGGCGTTTCTAAGCCTAATTGCAATGCATTTTCAATTTCTTCGCCAATTGCTTCAAGGCTTGCCAGGGCTAATACCTGACGTTGTTGTTCAGCTAACGCTTGCTGCGCTGCTTCATGCTCTTTACTTAAAAGTGCAATATGAGACTCAAGCTTTTGCGTAATCGCTGAATATTTCTTATCTAACGTGCTTACTTGCTCATCGCTCAGCCATTTTAGTTCGATAGCTTGCCACTGCTGTAATAACTCAGCATGTTGCATCGACACTAACTGAAAGTCATTTTTATCACGAAGCGCATTAAGCTTTGCTAATACCACACGTGTATCAGCTTCTACTTTGGCAGGCATTTCTATCGCTAAGCGTTCATTGTCAAGATGAGTCGCCAGTTGTGTGTGTGCCTCACCTTTTGCATGCTTTAATAATGATTTAGCAAGTTGATGATTAATCACAAGCTCAACAAGTTGCAATTGCAGCTCTTCACGGCCTTCTTTAAAAGCTTTATCAATTAGGCTTGAGTTTGCTAAACGCTTTAATAACTTAACGCGAACTTGAAGTTCTTTTTCTGCAAAGGCGAGTTTCTCAAGAGTTTTGACAGGTGCATAACGCTCAATAAACTCATTTTTGATATTTGCATCTAGCTGGCTATCGGTATTTAAAACCGCTTGGTTAATATGCTGTTCTGCAACGTCTTTAAGTGCTTGGTCTTGCTTGTATGCTTGCCACCACAAAACAATATCGTTCACTTTGTTTAATGCTTTTTTGCGGATCTCAGCTGAGCTGTCTTCAAGGGCAATGCTATTTAAGATGCTAAGGTCACGCTCTGTATCAAGACGTTCTACCGCAGCTAAACGCACTTGGTTTTTAGGATGCTTCCACTTTGGAGTAAACAGGTGTTTAAAGATCATTTTCACTAAACCTAGCTATTTCATTTTCTGATGCGAATTCTTTTTGCAATTGAGCTTTGCTCTTTTGCACCATTTCACCATTTGCGCCAATGGTAAACTGCTCATTGCTTTGCGAAACTTTAGCTTGATAAAGCATCACGAGTTGAACGGTTTGTTGTTTTTGTTCTTCAGACAAAGGAGTGCCGTCAGGCCACTTACCCGTTGAGGCACCATACTGAAGACGTTCAAATACTTCTGGGGTGATATTTTTAACGATGTGATCAATGTTCATGTTACTTTTTCTTTTTTAAAACAACTAAATAGATGCGGCTTACAAGATACCACACAAAACCTACTGCCATTGCCGATGTATAGGCATACCACTCAAGAGACTTTGCTTCGGGGTGCATAAAGTAATAACAGAAAAAGCCCCCTAAAAATAAAATCAGTGCGAGGAAAGACTGATTCATAAACTTTTGTTGTCTACGAATGCGCGTTTCTTTTTGCATTTGCTGCAATTGCTCATTGCTTAGATCGGTGACTTGGCATTCACAATGCGGGCATTGCTTATGTTTGTCAGATATTGATTTTGCACACTGCGGGCAACTAATAATCGCCATATCTTTCTCCATACTACGCATAAAAAAGGCGCCTTTAGGCGCCCTTTATTGTACTTGTTTTATGAGTCGATGTCTTATTTGAATTTCATTCATTTGTGAAGATTCGAAAACCTGCACAACTAAATTCACTACAAAAACTCAAAAACCTGATTTATTGTTTCTGTTTCGCCTTTTCAGCTAGACGCTTTTCCCAGAAAGTCGCATTTTTAATGCCTAATTTAACTGGATCAAAAGTGATTTCGCCACCGGCTTTCTTTTGATCTTCGTAATCACGTAAGCAGTTAAGAGCAGGTTTTGCGACAAAGAAAATAGCCAAAATACCGACAATGTTGATCCAGGCCATTAAGCCAACGCCAATATCACCAATATTCCAGATGTAACCAGAGCTATTTACCATACCGTAAGCCACCATAAACATGATGACAACCTTTACAATAACCAGTGGAATATTGCCTTTGAAATAACGGTTTAAGTAAGCAACGTTCGTTTCAGCAATATAGTAATAAGCAAGAATTGTGGTAAATGCGAAGAAGAATAAAGCAATACCAACGAATGCTTCACCAAAGCCACCAAATACGCTAAATAATGCCATTTGTGTGAAAGCTGCAGAGCCTACTTCTGTTGCCGCATCAACGTTTTGCACAATGAATTGACCTGCAGGTAACTCCCCCACAATGTTGTATTGTTTAGTGATTAGAATCATTAGCGCCGTTGCTGTACAAACAAAAATGGTATCAACATAAACAGAAAATGCTTGCACTAAGCCTTGTTGAGCTGGGTGATCAACTTCAGCAGCTGATGCTGCATGTGGACCCGTACCTTGACCTGCTTCGTTTGAGTAAATACCACGTTTAACACCCCAACCAATAGCAGCACCAAAGCCTGCTTGCGCGGTAAATGCATCAGATAAGATCATTGAGAAGATACCTGGCACTTTATCTAGGTTTAAGAACACCACGATTAAAGCTAACACGATGTAACCTAGCGCCATAAATGGCACCACGATTTGTGTGAAGTTTGCAATACGTTTAATGCCACCAAAGATGATAAATGCAAGCACAATTAAGATGATTGCAAGCGCAACTAGCTTAAAGCTACCTACTTCACCAAAGCTGGTGCTAACCAATGTGCCTTCACCAAAAACTTGTGTGAATGCATTACCTACCGCATTGGCTTGAACGCCCGGAAGGAACACACCACAAGCAATAATCGCCGATACTGCAAATAATACGGCTAACCACTTTTGCTGTAAGCAGCGGTCGAAGTAATATGCTGGGCCACCGCGATATTGGCCGTCTTCTTCTGATTTATAAATTTGACCAAGTGTTGACTCTGCATACGCAGTACTTGCGCCGAGGAACGCAACTATCCACATCCAGAAAATCGCACCTGGGCCACCAAAGCCGATTGCAGCAGCAACACCGGCAATATTACCGACACCTACACGCCCTGATAACGATACAGCAAGTGCTTGGAACGAAGAAATACCCGTATCTGAATTATTAGAGCTAAGCAATAACTTACACATTTCTTTAAAATGTCTGACTTGTGCGAACCGGGTTAAAATAGAATAAAACAGACCTGCACCTAGACATAAATAAATGAGCGCACTACTCCAAATTATGTCGTTAACGGCGCTTACTAAAGCTTCCATGGATATATCCTCTATATTTATATTTTTTATTTTCGCTACGATACTCAGCGTAAGCTTGTGAGAATGCGTCACGATGACTGTGAGAAATAAAAGTGAGATTTTGTTACTTCACAGCTGAACACACTGGATATTAACTTAAACCAACCAAGTTTGTTAACAGTTAATTTTCAATATGACAAATGTCCCTACAAAATTACCACTTTATAAATCCTGCACTCCACCGATTGGTTTATTTACTCCCAGATACAATTACGGGCATCAGTTTTGCTGATGCCCGTAAGGTTCGTTATCTTAATTTATCAACCACGTTAACAATAGCCGCTAACGTATCTTGACCAAATTGATACGAGCGACGATCTGACCAACCGTAATCTGGATCTGGTAAATCATCGTTATCTTTAAATGGCATCTCTACCGTGTAAGCTAATGCATTAAATTCATGCGCAACAGCAGAAGAACCGACAGTTAGGTTAGCCTGGCCCGGCTCATCTTTTGGATAACCATGTTCGTCTTGGAACTCAGGCGTCACAGTTAAAAGCGCAGCTTTAAAGCTATCTTCTAACTCTTTTAAGCGATCATCGTAGCCTGGGATACCTTCACTACCCGCAACAAAGTTATAAGGAATTGCCTCGTCACCATGAATATCTAAGTGCATATCAAGGCCCGTTTCACGCATTTTGTTAAGCACTAAGAAAACTTCAGGGCTATTTTCCATGCTCGGTGTTTGCCATTCACGGTTCAAGTTAACGCCTTTAGCGTTAGTACGTAGGTGACCACGCACACTGCCATCTGGGTTCATATTTGGCACGATGTAGAATACCGCTTTAGATAATAGTGCCGCTGCATGTGGGTCTTCATCATCAAGTAATTTATGAAGTAAACCTTCAACGTACCACTCAGCCATAGTTTCGCCTGGGTGCTGGCGCGCCGTGATCCAGATTTTTTTCTTCTCACTGCTAGGAATACCCACACGTAAAACACTCATGTCACGGCCATCAAGGGTTTCGCCTAATGTTTCTATTTCACAAGCATGCTGGCTTTGTGCCCATGCTAGTAAATCTAAGTGGCGGTCATAGCTGTATGGCGCAAAGTAAGCAAAGTACATGCTGCTACACTCAGGCTCAACTTCGAATGATAGCGTGCCGTTTGCGTACTCAGATGGTACACGGAACCAAGTTTGACGGTCGTATGATGCAACCGCATGATAACCTTCCCAGCCATCAGGGTATGCTGAGTTCTCTAGGTTATTAATGTGTAATTTATGGTTTTGAAACGCAGTTGTTTCAAGACGAAAGTGAAACCACTGGAAAAAATCAGACTGATTGTCTTTATTGATTTCTAATTGAATATTCAGTGGTTCAACGGCTTCAATAACCTTGATATTACCACTGTCAAAATTGCTGGTGATTTTCATTCTATAAACCTATTGGTTAAAAATAATTCTTAGCTATTCGCTTGTTAGTTAAGAATTAAGTCAACGCTCTGTAGTTAGAACGTTTTGTTAGTAATATGGTGTAGACCCTTAACAGCCTATCACATGCTGAAAATTTGCAAAAACTTTCACGACTAAAAAAGCCAGCATAATGCTGGCTTCTAGATTCTTTATAACTTAGGTATTAGCGAGGTAAGCTTGGGAAAGTTACTTCAGCCATATCACGCATACAGCGTACTACCTGACAGCTATAACCAAACTCATTATCGTACCAAACGTAAAGTACAACGCGGTTGTCATCTACGATTGTCGCTTGTGAATCAACAACACCTGCGTAACGGCTACCTACTAAGTCAGTCGATACGATTTCAGTAGACGCTGTGTAATCGATTTGATCACGAAGGTCTGAATGAAGTGCTGTTTCACGTAAGAACGCATTTAGTTCTTCAACAGTTGTACCTTTTTCAAGATTTAAGTTCAAGATAGCCATTGATACGTTTGGCGTAGGAACACGGATAGCGTTACCAGTTAGTTTACCTTCAAGCTCAGGTAAAGCTTTAGAAACCGCTTTTGCAGCACCTGTTGAAGTGATAACCATGTTAAGTGCAGCAGCACGGCCACGACGCTCAGCTTTGTGGTAGTTATCAATTAAGTTTTGGTCATTTGTGTACGAGTGAACTGTTTCAACGTGACCGTTTTTGATACCAAACTTATCGTTAAGTGCTTTCAACGTAGGGGTAATAGCATTGGTTGTACAGCTTGCTGCACACACAATCTTATCTTCAGATTTGATATCTTGGTTGTTTACACCGTATACGATGTTTTTGATGTTGCCTTTAGCTGGTGCAGTTAATAATACTTTTGCTGCGCCTTTTGCTTCTAAGTGCTGGCCAAGGCCTGCTTCGTCTTTCCAGATACCTGTGTTATCAACAACAAGTGCATTCTCGATGCCGTAAGCTGTGTAATCTACTTCGCTTGGAGAGTTAGCATAGATAACTTGAATGTAGCTACCGTTAGCTTTAATTGCATTGCGCTCTTTATCAATTGTGATTGAGCCATTGAATGGACCGTGGATAGAGTCACGGCGAAGTAAGCTTGCACGCTTTTCTAAGTCGCCGTCTTTACCGCCACGTACAACGATTGCACGTAAACGTAGGTCTGCATAAGGACCTGACTTTTCGATTAATAGACGAGCTAATAAACGACCGATACGACCGAAACCGTATAACACAACATCACGTGGCTCTTTGCGCTCTGAGTTTGCGATTTCTGCTAGTTCGTCAGTTAAGTATTCTTCAACTGAGCGACCTTTCGCAGCATCGTTAAACAAATAACCATACGCTAGTTTACCAATATCGATACGTGCTGAGTTTAAGTCCATTTTGCTAATTGCTTCTAAGAAAGGGAAGCTTTCACGTAAACGTAGTTTTGTACCTTCAAACTGAGCAACTGTTTTGTGTGCTTTGATGATATCGATTGTACTGGCATTAACGAGAGGACGGCCATATACAGCGATTTCGATACCACGATTACGGTAAAGTCTACCAATAATAGGTTGCATACTTTCTGCGTAATCTTGACGTTCTTGCCAGCTGCTTGTGTATTCTAACTCGTGAGATGAGGTCATTTTTTTTACCTAATTAAACAATTTTGAACGGATAGCCTTAAAAAATGTGTTGTGATTTGAGAGCAACACATCTCAGGCATGGGTATTCTAATTTAAACTCGAACGATTCTCCACTGTTACAGAACAAATCATTGCGCTAGAATAAAGTAGTACAAATTAAGTAGAGGTTAAGGAATGTTATTAAGAGCAAGCGTGTTGCTTGGTTTATTGGCATTAGCAGGCTGTGAAGATCCGCTTACACTAGCGAAAGTGTGCGACGAAACACCTGGCTTCTGCAGTGATTTAAATAAAGATAGTCACTGCAAAGAGCAACGTGCCGAGGTCATCATTCAACGTTATGTTGAATATAAGTCACCAACAGACGAAAACAAATACCAATTATTAAAGGATTTTGAGAAATACGATCAATGTGTGTCGCTTGCCGCCAAGATTGAGCACATAAAACTAAAAGAAAAAACCACGTCTCGTGTTGAAGGTCATTTAACAAGCATCAAAGAAATGACTCGAATTTTTCAAGATACCAAAAATACTGACCACCCAGGTTTATTGTATTACCATTGGTCGCGTAATAACGACCAATCTGCGTTAACTAAATTGCTCGCCCTGGAAGAAAAGCAAGATAAACGGGTGACTGAAGATGCCGAAATGCAGTTTTTCTTGGCAAGCTACTACGTGAAGTTTGATGATGAAAAAACCATTGATTTGCTCTACAAAACGCTAGAGCTAAATAAAGCAGGTGAAGCACCCAACCCTGAGATCTACCCTACTCTTGTGAGCTTATTCTACAAACATGAAAAGTATAAGCATGCCTACACCTTTGCACGTGTAGCACAATTATCAGGGTATGAAGATGTCGATATATTACCTATTGAGCATCAACTCGCTGCCGCAGGCAAAAGCCTAGACAGCTTAGATGATTTAGCACAAAAAACTTACGACAGTATCCAAGAAGGAAGCTTCGTATCACCACGCGGGTTTTGATAATTCCAACTCGCTAATGTGCAGTGCTCAGACAAATAAAAAAGGCAGCTAACGCTGCCTTTTCTTATTTTGCTTTGCTTGTACCAACTTCTACACGAGTTTTTAGCTTTTGACCTGGTCTAAAAGTCACAACTCGGCGCGCCGAAATAGGAATATCTTCACCTGTTTTCGGATTGCGGCCTGGACGTTCTTTCTTATCTCGAAGATCAAAGTTACCAAATCCAGAGAGCTTAACCTGCTCGCCTTTTTCTAGCGCTGAGCGGATTTCTTCAAAAAACGCTTCAACTAAATCTTTGGCATCTTTTTTATTGATCCCGAGTTTTTCAAATAGGTGTTCAGCTATGTCGGCTTTAGTAAGCGCCATATCTAGTCCCTCAACGATGCGTTAAATTGTTCGGCCAGTGCGGCCACCACATTATCAACTACTTGATTGATATCTTTCTCTTCGAGCGTTCTATCAACCGCTTGCAGTGTTAGAGCAATCGCCAAACTCTTATAATTTGGCTCAATACCTTTGCCCTTATACACATCGAATAAGTTTAGGTCAACCAATTGATTTCCGCCAACTTTTTCTATGACATTTAAAATATCGCCAGATTTTACGTGATCTTCCACTAAAATCGCGATATCACGGCGGTTTGACGGGAATTTCGACACTGCCACTGCTTCTGGTAATTTTCTTTTTTCTAGTGCAGACATTTCGATTTCAAACACAAATGCTGTGTTGTTGATATCTAGTGACTTTTGCACTTGTGGGTGCACTGCACCAAAGAAACCTACTTTTTTACCATCAACATAAATAACGGCTGATTGGCCTGGATGTAAGCCATCAGACTGCTCTGCTTTTATCTCAAAACGTGATGAATCGTTGCTAATTGCTAAAAGTGCTTCAACATCACCTTTTAAGTCATAGAAATCAACGCTACGCTTTTCTTGAACCCAATGTTCACCGTGTGCAAGACCAGAGATTACACCACCAATGACAGCCACTTGGTTTACACCGTTTTCAGCATTTTCGTCACGTAAGAATTTTAAGCCGTGCTCAAATAAACGTACACGTGGTTGCTGACGGTTTTGATTATAAACTAATGACGCTAATAAACCCGGCATTAAGCTAACACGCATTGCTGACATTTCAACAGAAATTGGGTGTGGTAATACAAGCGCATCACTTTGCGGGTGTAAAATTGCTTGTGCTTTTGGATCAACAAAGCTGTACGTAATTGCTTCTTGGTAACCACGAGTTACAAGCGTATTGCGGAATTTAGTGACCGCAACATGAGACTCGTCATGGTTAGTCATTTTTAATTTAGCAGTTGGTGCAACGTTAGGAATACTGTTATAGCCGTAAACACGCGCAACTTCTTCAATTAAATCTTCTTCGATACGAATATCAAAGCGATAGCTAGGTACGTCAGCACTCCATACACCATCAACAATTTTCACGTCTAAACCTAAACGCGTTAGGATGTCAGTTACTTTTGCATCATCAATGTGATGGCCAATTACACGGTCTAAACGCTCACGACGTAAACGCACTTCTGTTACTTTTGGTAACTTGTCAGTTGCGACTGCTTCAACAACTGGGCCTGCTTCACCGCCAACAATCTCAAGAAGTAATGCTGTCGCACGTTCCATTGCATCTTTTTGCAGTGCAAAATCGACACCACGCTCGTAACGGTGTGACGCATCAGTGTGTAAACCGTAGCTACGTGCTTGACCCGCAATAGCGACAGGGTTAAAGAACGCACTTTCTAACAAAATGTCTGATGTTGCTTCAGTTACACCTGATTTTTCACCACCAAAAATACCTGCAATAGCAAGCGCTTTGTTATGATCAGCAATTACAAGCGTAGATTCGTTTAGTTTAGCTGTGTTGCCATCTAACAGAACTAACTCTTCACCCGCATTTGCGCTACGTACTTTAATACCACCTTCAATCGCATTTAAATCAAATGCGTGCATTGGGTGACCTAGCTCTAATAACACGTAGTTTGTTACATCAACAACAGGGTCAATTGAGCGAATACCACTGCGACGAAGTTTTTCTACCATCCAAAGTGGTGTTTCTGCATCAAGGTTAATACCTTTGATCACACGACCTAAATAACGAGGACACGCATCATCATTTACAAGCTCAATTGATACTTTGTCATCAATCGTTGCAGCAACTGGTGCGATTTCAAGTGTGTTTACATCAACACTGTTAAGTACGCCTACTTCACGCGCTAAACCTTTAATACCTAGGCAATCACCACGGTTAGGTGTTAAGTCAACATCAATAATGTTGTCGTCTAGGCTTAAGTACTCACGTAAATCAGTACCGATTGGTGCATCACTTGGTAATTCCATGATGCCATCACCTTCTTCGCTGATACCTAACTCAACGAATGCGCACAGCATACCGTGTGAAGGTTGACCACGAAGTTTGGCTTTTTTAATTTTGAAGTCGCCAGGTAATACAGCGCCAACTGTCGCAACAGCTACTTTTAAACCTTGACGACAGTTAGGTGCACCACACACGATATCAAGTAGCTCATCACCACCTACGTTTACTTTAGTTACACGTAATTTATCAGCATCTGGGTGTTGACCACACTCAACCACTTCACCAACAACAACGCCTGTGAACTCTGCTGCTGCAGGCTCAACACCGTCAACTTCAAGACCAGCCATTGATAACTGTTCCGAAAGAGCCTGTGTGTCGATTGCTGGATTAACCCACTCTCTTAACCACTTTTCACTAAATTTCATTTTATATCTTCACTCTTAACGGAACTGGTTTAGGAATTTTAAATCGTTTTCGAAAAATGCACGTAAGTCGTTTACGCCGTAACGCAACATAGTCAAGCGCTCTACACCCATACCGAATGCGAAGCCCGTGTATTTTTCTGGATCAATACCCACTGATTTAAGAACGTTAGGGTGAACCATGCCACAGCCTAATACCTCTAACCACTTGCCGTTTTTACCCATAACATCAACCTCAGCTGATGGTTCAGTAAATGGAAAGTAAGAAGGACGGAAACGGATTTCCATATCTTCTTCAAAGAAGTTACGTAAGAAGTCGTGCAGAATACCTTTTAACTCAGTGAAGCTTACATCTGTATCAACCATTAAGCCTTCCACTTGGTGGAACATTGGCGTGTGTGTTTGGTCATAATCGTTACGATAAACACGACCTGGAGAGATGATACGTAGCGGTGGCTGCTCAGTTTCCATAGTACGGATTTGTACACCACTCGTTTGCGTACGTAACACAAGTTTAGGGTTGAAATAGAAAGTATCATGGTCAGCTCGCGCTGGGTGGTGCTCAGGAATATTTAGCGCATCGAAGTTATGAAAATCATCTTCAACTTCAGGACCTGATTTAACCGCAAAACCTAACTCACCAAAAAAGCTTTCAATACGTTCAATAGTACGAGTTACTGGGTGTAAGCCACCTGTTGGCATAACACGACCCGGTAAAGTTACGTCGATCGTTTCTGCAGCTAGTTTCTCTTCAAGAGCCTTACTTGCTAGTAACTCACGCTTTTCGTTAATGGCTGTTTGTACTTCTTGTTTTGCTTGGTTAATCACTTGACCCGCTTCTTTACGCTCTTCAGGGGCAATCTTGCCTAGCGTTTTAAGTAAGCTGGTGATTTCACCTTTTTTACCAAGGTAATTAACCCTGATATCTTCTAGTTGCGCGATTTCATTCGCACTGGCAACTGCCTCAAGTGCTTGCGCTAAAATATTTTCTAAGTTCATTGAGTACCTGGTCTTTCACAGAAGGATTTTTGTAATAGCTAATGATAACTGAAAGCAAGGACTAGATTCTAGCCCTACTAAAGCTTTAACGTTGATTTTATAAAAGGAATTGTTAATTTTCTTTGTGCAGCCATTGAGGCATGGTCAAGTTTGTCTAAAACGTCTAATAATGCACGCATATCGCGGCTTAATCGCGTTAATAAAAAGCGCGCACATTCATCAGTTAGTTCAAGGCCGCGCATATGAGCACGGCGTACGAGGGCTTCCGCTTTATCATCATCGCTCATTGAGCGAATTTGTAATGTTGTGCCCCACTTCAAACGCGATACTAAATCAGGAAGATTGATATGCAGCATGTCAGGTAATAAATCAGCTGTGACCACAAGGTATTTACCCGGCTCATTAAAGCGATTAAAAAAGTTAAATAATCCTTTCTCCCATGCATCGTTGCCTGCCACTAAGTGCACGTCATCGATACATAACACATCAAGATTTTCCAGACCTTCAAGCACAACAGGACCATAATCAATCACTTCACGCATTGAAAGTAACATGGTTGATAAACCGCGCTCTTGGGCATGAATACAGGTCGCGTACAATAGGTGGGATTTACCAGAATCACCTAAACCGCATAAGTAGGTATATTGAAATTTATTACTGAGCTTGGTAAACGCATCTTTAAGGTGACTCACTTCAAGAGAGTTTTCGCCACCAAAATAAGAAGTAAATGTTTCATCATCAGGCAAAGTAACTGGCAATGCCATTTGCATTGGTTCTTGCACTTCGATTAAAGCCCCTGCCACTGATATTCAAGCTCATCTTTATTGACCACTTGATAAAAATCACGCGGGTCCTGATACGCTTTAAAGGCACTATCAAGTTCTAACGCTTTTCTAAAATCATTCATGCTGCCAGTGTGATTAACTATAAATTGTACGGTATCAGGCGTACGTACAGATATCACAGCGCGAGTAACAACACTTAAGCTTTCTAAACGGCGTTTAGCAAATTCAATATCAACAAAGTTATTGATACCTTTAAGATAGAAGGTTGCTGTCGCAAGTTGGCCAATCATTGTTGGATCAATGGCATATTCTGCTGCTAAACCACCCGCTAAACTGTCAATCATATCTGCAACAATTTGCTGCTTATCACCCATCAAACGATTGGTATCAAATAATTCTGCATTAGTAAAACGCCAATCTAGGATCCAAGTTTCTGAATCAGCTTGTTGGTACATTCTTGCAGTAATACTGCGCTCTGCACTATAACGACTCGATGCACGCTCTACGGGTTCTGAGAAATTACCCCACACTTCTGGGATACCAACAATAGCGCGGTCTTGTAAATCAAGTAATGGCACAACCACAGGTAAACCACGGCGACCAGCTTTGTCGTATATAAGCTGTTCGAGCTGCGGGTAAGACTCTTGAGTAACCAATTCACGGCGCCAGTTATCTTCAATGCCTAACCAGATAGCCACTAAAGGACGACGCGTGCCCCACAATGGCAAGCCAAGATCTTTGATTAATGCATTAATCTTATTTGCCTCAAACTTAACAACCAGATTTAAACTGCCATCTGCTTTTTCGTCATATTCGAATTTGAGCATGTAATCTGAAATGTCACGCGTGCGCTGTTTAGCAACAGGGTTTTGATCTGCGCTTGTATCACCACTCACTTTCACCAGCACATTTAGCAGTGCTTCACGGCTTGCTGCCAAACGAGCATCACGTGATTTGTCTGCAACTTTAAGAGTATCTTGATATAAATTAGTCACCTCAACAGCGAAAGTTGAAGCACTCGAAAATAATAATAATAAACAAATAAGTAATCTAGACACAGGCCATTAGTTCTTGCTTTTAAACTGATTTGATCCTAAATCAAAGCCATAAACAAAGCAAAGTTAATTTAATGAACGGTAGCTGAGCGAGTTCGTGAGTTACGAGAGTAAAGTTAGCGAGTTTGAAAGGAGAAAGTTAGCAAGAGTAAAGTTTGAGGGTCTGGCGTAGGTTGGGTAGAGCGGAGCGAAACCCAACACAGAGCTATCAGCTTTCAGCCGTCAGCACTCAGCCGCGCGGTCTGGGTGTTTGGTGCTGCGTATCCCTCTGCTGGAGGTTCTAGGTAAAGT